>DATEMG010000662.1:0-24289 GCA_035275805.1 Blastocatellia bacterium | reverse complement strand
TTCACGCCGCGCAACCAGGGCGGTCGGTCGCCGTGGTCCGTCGTGCAGGACGTGACGTTCGCCGACAACGCGCTGAGGCATTCCGGGGGCGGGTTCAACATCGCGGGGCCGGACAACGATGCGGGAGTTAGCCAGCCGTCGCGCCGGATACTGATCAGGAATAACCTGATCGAAGACATTGACGGCAAGGTGTGGGGCGGCGCCGGGAAGCTGTTCCAGATAATCAGCGGGGCTGAGTACGTGACGATAGACCACAACACGGGATTTGCAACCGGCAATATCCTATCAACGGACTCGACGCAGGGATTGAATGTGGGGCTGACGTTCACAAACAACATCGTGGCGCACAACGCCTACGGGGTGATCGGGACCGATACGGGAGTAGGTTTGTCGACGCTCCGCAGGTGGTGGAAGTCTTACGTGTTCAAGAAAAACGTGATTGTCGGAGGGCAGGCGTCGAATTACCCCACGGATAATTATTTCATCAACTCGTTCAGCGAAGTCGGGTTCGTAGACATGGCGAAGGGAGATTATCGGCTCTCTTCATCCAGCTCATATCGGAACGCCGGCGTCGACGGCAAATCAATAGGGTGCAACCTTAACAACGCATATCGATGAAAAGAATAAATATTGAGGTCGAAGAAGGCTCTGACGCCTTAACCAGGTTGCGGGTGGAATGGCAGGCGATGTTTTGCGCATCCGGCGCTCCCCCTTTTCTCTCCTGGGAGTGGCTATCAACCTGGCGCAAATGGTTCGGACAGGAGAAACACCCCTTTCTGCTCTGCGCGAGAGAGAATGGAAATCTGATCGCGCTGCTGCCGTTGTGCGCCGAGAGGAGACGGTCATCGCGCTTTTCGCCTGGGATGAAGCGGATGTCGTTTATGGGCGAATCGTATGGCGCGTCCGATTATCTGGACATTTTGGCTTTGCCCGGATTCAAACAGAAGAGCGCCGACATATTCATAGATTACCTTGCGCCGCCGCGCTCCTTCGACCTGCTCGAACTCGAGGGAATGGCCGCCGATTCCTACACCCTGCAATCGCTGACCAGACGCTTCGCCAACGACGGAAGGTTCAGGTACAGGATCGTCCCGCAATACATCTGCCCGAGGATGTCGCTCGACGCCAGGTGGGAAGACCTGCTCGAACGCTCTCGGCGCTCGGACTATTTCAAACGTTGCATGAGGCGCCTGAACAAGATCGCGAGCTTCGAATTCAGGGTGATCTCCGACGTCAACGAAATCCCCGCCGCCTTCGAACGACTCCTGGCGCTTCACGTCGGGCGGTGGGTCGACCGAGGGGGGTCATCAGCTGTCAGGACAGCGAAGCAGAAAGGCTTCACGTTTGAAGTCGCCGCCGAGCTGGCCCGCGCCGGCATGACCCGCTTCGAAGAGATCTGGCTGGAAGGCGAATGCCGCGCGTCGCTCTTCGGCTTTGAGTCCGGAGATTGTTACTACTTTTTTCTTTCAGGCTTCGACCAGGCATGGTCGAAATACAGCCTTGGTTTCACGCTGCTCTGGTTGTCAATTCGCGAAGCCTCGTGGCGGGGGTTGAAGATGTACGACTTTCTGCGCGGGGACGAAAATTACAAGTTCGACTGGGCGGATAGTCCGCGCATGACCGTCACCGCCCAGGTCGCGTCGGACAGCCGGGCCGCCAGGTGGCACGTCGCTCAGGAGTATATGAAGGACGTCGGGCGGGCGATCCTCCCCGATTGGGCAAAGACAAGATTACGCCACATGCGACAACAATCCGCGCCCGCCCCTTCCAACCCGACGCCCCCCGCGCCAGAAATAATCAAAGGGAGTGAAATGGAAGTATCGAGAGCCTCCGCCGGCCAAGCCATGGGGGGGTAAATAGATGATAGGACTTATAGGATTTATGGGATGTCTCACAAGGCCTATGAGTCCCATAGGTCCTATTGGAAAACATGGAACACGAATCAACAGAAGCGCGCCGGGTTTTGTTCATCTCTTATTCGTTTCCGCCGAACATGGAGATGGGCGCCTACACATGCGCTCAAATCGCGCGATACCTTCCGCTCTACGGATGGGAGCCTGTTGTGCTGACCGTCAAAGAGAAATACGTCGCTGATTCACCCCTCAACCACAATGGCGCGGATCGCGCGAGCGGCTCCGACCTGGTCATCAGAACGAATAAACTCCCGCATGTCTCAGACATTTATCGTCGATTCAAATCGAAGATCGGAAATCTTCCGATTGCGGATTGCGGATTGCGGATTGCGGATTTTTTAAAGCTCAATCGGCAATCTGAAATCGCGAAACGCGGAGAGCGTAATTGTAGAATTTCTTCAATCCGCAATCCGCAATCCGCATTCCGCAATCTCCGTGGCCTGCTGCTTTCATTCTCGAGCTTGCCCGACAAATACAACGGCTGGTTGATTCCGGCGGTGGCGGCCGGATTACGGGCCGTCAGACAAACAAGGGTCAAACTGATCTATTCGTCGGCGCCATACTTCACCTCACACCTGGCCGGCTACTGGCTCGCGCTTCTGACAGGCTTGCCATGGGTGGCGCATTTCCGAGACCCGTGGGTCACGGGGCTGCGCGAGGAGTACCGCCCCGGCAACAAAATTTGTTTCGGAATCAACCGCGCGTTGGAGCGAATGACGGTCTCCCGCGCCGACGCCGTGGTTTGCGTCACCGAAGAGCACGCAGCGTTGATGCGCGCGGCTTACGACCAAATGGCCGCCTCCAAATTCGCTGTTGTGATGAACGGCTTCGACGGCCTTGAATGGCAAGAGGCTATCGAATCGCTCCACACGGCAGAGCGGTACGCCGCCGGCGCGCCGCGAAAGTTCCGCGTCACTTACGCCGGAAATCTTTATATGAAACGCAACCCGTCGCCTCTCTTCCGCGCGCTGCGTACGCTGATCGATTGCGGAGAAATTGCGCGCGATGAAGTGAGCGTAGAATTGATCGGATCGTGCGAATCGAGTGAAGGGCGCGGCATGGCGGATCTCGTCTCAGAGGCGGGGATCGAGGGGTGTGTTGAAATGAGAGGCATGCTCAGCCACTCCGAGACCTTGCGCCGCCTGCTGCAATCCGACCTGCTGCTGCTGCTCGCTGAAGAACTGGTCGTCCAGATACCCGGCAAAACTTTCGAGTACCTGAAAACGCGCCGCCCAATCCTCGCGCTTGCCTGCGAAGGCGCAGTGGCAAGTCTGCTGCGGCGGACCGGAGGCGCCTGGGTGGTCAATCCGAATGACCAGCCCGGCGTCATCAACGCGGTGCGCGAATGCTACCGGCTCTGGAAATGGGGTCAGCCAGGCCCCGCGCCTGACCCGCGAATCGTCGAGAGTTTCGACCGCCGCAGGACGACGGCGCGGATCGCCGATTTACTGGACTTTCTCGCGTCATGAAAATAGCCACAGAGCCATAGGGACTGGGCGACTGGGCGACGGGGCGACGGGGAGAAGTCATTATCTCCCTGTCACACTGTCTCTCCCCCAGTCGCCCAGTCGCCCAGTCGCCCAGTCGCTGTGGCTCTGTGGCTAACAGTCTTCATAAAGTTGTGATGAACCTTATACGCAGATTGACCGGAGAAGACATACCAGCGGTCGCGGCGCTGTTCCACAAGGTCCACCTTGCCAACGAAGCCTCGACTCCGAAATCTTCCCTGGCCGCCATAAGCGCGGAATTCGAGGAGATATTTCTCCGCAATCCATGGCGGGATGAAAATCCGCATTCGCTGGTTTACGTAGACGGGAATGGCGCGATATTGGGCTTCATCGGCGTTACGCCTCGAAAGATGAACATAAAAGGGCGGCCCGTCGTCGCGGCGGTGAGCGCGCACCTGATGCTTGACCCAGGGCGCCGGACGGAGTTGGCTGGCATGCGCCTTCTACAAAGATTCCTCTCCGGCCCGCAGGAGCTTTCCATAGCCGATTTCGCCAACGACATCGGACGAAAGGTCTGGGACAGGTTCGGCGGAAAGATGTCTCATATTCAAAGCCTTCAGTGGGTGAAATTGCTTCGCCCCGGCGCGTGCGCCATGTCGTCGGTCGAGGGGAAGTTTCGCTCATTGCGACGATTTTCGCCTGTCACGCGCCAGCTCTGTAGATTGTCCGACGCGCTGCTGGCGCGAATGGCGCCGGGCCGCTTTCTCTTTTCAGACTCGGACCTGATCCCAACAGAGCTAGATGATGAAACCCTGCTCGCTCTCATTTCACGGTTCAGCGCTCTTAACTCTCTGCGCCCCGAATACGACCTGCTTTCCCTGTCATGGCTGATCAGGCGGGCCGAGAAAATCAACCGCCGGGGAGAGCTGCGCAAGGTCGCGCTTCGAGACGCTTCAGGCGCAATCGCCGGCTGGTATCTCTATTACCTGAATTCCGGCGGGTCGAGCGAGGTTTTACAGTTGTGGGCGCACGCGGCTTCGGTCGGCGCGGTGCTCGACCACCTCTTCCATCATGCCTGGAGTAATGGGTCGGCGATGATCTCTGGAAGATTGGAGCCACAATTGCTGCCCGCGCTCTCCGGAAAGAAATGTTATCTGAATTGCGGGCCTCCCTGGGTAATGATCCATGCGCGCGACCTTGAAATATTGCATGCCGTCGAGCGCGGCGACGTTTTTTTATCCAAACTCGATGGCGAATGGTGTACGAGCTATCGAGCCTAACTGTATCGCGCGCGAGCGCGTTAAATGAAGCCGAACGGAACTATCCGGCGCTTCCATACTCAATGCTTTGCTAGCTAAGTTGTTTTGTAAGGCATCGACTGAATCAGTACCGCGAGCGGTAGCGAGCGTGGCTTTGGCCAACGGCCGCTCGCTACCGCTCGCGGTACTGATTCGTCGTCTCAATAGTGTTTGATAACTTAGTTTCCAGAGCAATTGAATGGACGGATTCCTGCGCCGGCCCCTTCGACAGTGTGTTCAATCGCCTTTGTATGTCGCAACGGATGATCCGGGACGCAATCGCCCCCACAGGCATAGCGCCCGGCGCCTGATTGTTTCGATGATCCTGTTGTTGAAATGACTTCACGGCAAGATCGATCGCCACAAAGGATGAAACCTGATTAGGGAGGCCGGAATGGCAGATGAATACGTGACCAGAAGATCGGTTCTCGACGCTTCCGCGTCGCGCCGTCCGCATGTGTCTCGGCAGGCCGGCGGCGGCAGGACGAACAAAACCGGATTGTCGGTCATGGTAGTCGAGAATTTGGCCGCCTTGGAGCCATATGTCTCCGCCTGGGAGGATCTGGTCGACGCCGCGATCGAACCGAACGTGTTTTACGAGCCGTGGATGTTGATGCCCGCGATCCGCGCATTCGGCGCGGGCCGGCGCGTCCTGTTCGCGCTCATTCTGGCCCCGAACCCGGCGCGCCCCCTTGGGCCGCCTATTTTGGCCGGCCTCTTCCCGCTCGAACTGCAGAGTCAGTATCAAGGGCTGGGTCGAAAACTCCCCTTCAAATCTCTCCGTCTTCTGGGACACAAGTATTGCTTCTTATGTACGCCGCTGATCCGGGCGGGGCACGGCCGTGAAGCGCTCGCCGCATTCTTCGACTGGCTGGCCGCCGGCGCTCACGGTTGTTCGACGATGGAATTCGCATTCATCGCCGGGGAGGGGCCCTTCCACAACTTGCTGATTGATTACTTCGACCGACATGCAAAGCTGAATTACGTCACATCGCGCTTTATGCGCGCGATGCTTCTGCCCGCGAGTGACGCCGAGACATATATGCGCACGGCGTTCCACGGCCAGCAGCGCCACGAATTAAGGCGCCACGAAAGGAGATTGTCAGAAGCAGGCCGGGTCGAATACCTGGCGATCGGACCCGGCGACGACGTCGCCGCATGGATAGAGGAGTTCCTGCGGATCGAAGCTATCAGTTGGAAAGGGGTGGGAGGACGCGCTCTCATCTGTGACAAAGCCGAACTCAAGTATTTCGTCGAGATCGCCACCGAGGCGTTCCGGCGCGGGCAACTGATGATGCTCGCGCTGCATGTCGACGGCCGCCCGATCGCCCACAAGCTCAACTTCCTCTCCGGCCCCGGGTCATTCGCTTTCAAGATCGCCTTCGACGAGGAGTACGCGCGCTACTCGCCGGGCGTGCTCCTGGAATGGGAAAACATCCGCAGGCTGCACGCGCAATCGAAGGTCAGGTGGATGGACTCTTGCGCCGACCCTTCTCACCCGATGTTCGATCGTATGTTGGCGGACCGCCGCACAATCCAAGATGTGGTGGTCGGCGCGGGGAGTCTTCTGGGAGATTGGGTTGTCGCGACGACTCCGCTGTTGAGGCTGCTGAGGCGCAACCTGCGCCGGAAACCGAGAGATTGATATTGATAAAGATTATCGTGCTCGACGGAAACGAAAATCAGGCGGTCGCCTGCGTACGGTCGCTGGCGCGGGCCGGACATCAGGTCGTTGTCGGCGCGCCGACCACATGGTCGAAAGCCGGATGGTCTCGTTATTGCGAAAGGACTTTCGTCTACCCCGCGCCGGACGTCTCGGAGTTCGTCGAGCGCATAGTTCAAGAGGCTCGGCGCGAGCCTGGCGCGTTAATAATGCCGATGACCGAGCGGACGACGCTGCCGCTCTCGGCCGAGCGCGAGCGAGTCTTTGCTGCGGGAGGCCGTCTGGCGCTGCCCACTCATGAGACTGTATTACGCGCCTTCGACAAACGGCAAACGACGCGGCTGGCCTCGGAGCTGGGCATAACCGTCCCGCGCACGGCGCAGATTGCGGGGCGCGACCAGGTCGAGGAGGCCGTTCGAATTGTCGGCCTTCCGGCGGTTCTCAAACCTTGCAGTTCCGAAGTAGTCACCGCATCCGGGAAGATCCGCGAGACCGGGGGGCCGTCTTTCGCGCGAACCCGCGACGAATTCGTCGCGGCCTGCGACGCGATGCGCCGGCGCTGTCACACAGTCATCGCGCAGGAGTTCGTTTCCGGGCGCGGCGAAGGTTACTTCGCATTGATGCGCGACGGGGCGCCGCGCGCGGAATTCGCGCACCGCCGAATTCGCGACGTGCGGCCTACGGGGTCGGGTAGCGCGGTCCGCGAGAGCGCGATGCCCGACGAGGAATTGAGAAGAGCAGGGCTCGCGATTCTGCGCGCGCTCAACTGGCATGGCGTCGCAATGGTCGAATTCCTGCGCAGGCCCGACGGCGCGCTGGTTTTCATGGAAGTAAATGGCCGGTTCTGGAATTCGCTGCCGCTGGCGGTCTACGCGGGCGCCGATTTCCCGGCGATGTTGGCGGAGATGGCGGAACACGGCGACGTGAAGACCCCGCCGCCTTACCGCGCGGGCGTTCGGTGCCGCTGGCTGCTCGGAGATTTCCGGCGACTGGTCGAGGTCTGGCGCGGCGCGCCGACCGGGTTTCCCGGAGATTTCCCGACGAGATGGCGCGCCCTATTCGACTTCCTGAGACCCATGCCCGGCGCAAGGCACGATAATTTCATGCTACGCGATCCACTGCCCGAGTTGGGCGACTGGCTGGATTTCGCGCTGCGACGGCTGCCGGCAAGACTCGGACAGCCGACAAATGAAAATATCGGGAGTGGGGAGTGGGGAGTGGGGAGTGGGGACAGGAAATAACTCCCCATTCCCCACTGCCTACTCCCCACTCCCGATGTTCCTCGGAGGGATTGTATGTTCAAAGGAGCGATTCATCTGCACAGTGTCTACTCCGACGGCGAGTTCACGCTGGCGGAATTACGCAAGACGCTCGTCGCCGACGGGCTCTCTTTCGCTTGCATGACGGATCACGCCGAATATTTCGATCGACAGATAGCGCGCGACTACGTCGCCGAGTGCGCCTCGCTTTCGGACGACCGTTTCCGATTCATACCCGGTTTCGAGTACACGTGTTACGAGGGAATGCACGTGCTAGGTCTGGGAGTGACGGAGGTCGCCCAAACGCAGGACCCGCAGAAAGTCATCCGGCTTATCGACCGACACGACGGCGTCTCGATCATCGCGCACCCGAAGGACGATTGCTTCGAGTGGATCGAAACATTCTGCGAATTGCCGGACGGGATCGAGACCTGGAATTCGAAATACGACGGCCGCTACGCGCCGCGCGTCGCCACATTCCAACTGCTCGAACGCCTGCGGCGGCGCAACCCCGGGATGCGCGCCTATTACGGCGTAGACCTGCATTGGCGGCGCCAACACCGTGGCCTGCTCAACCTTGTCAGATGCCGGTCGAATTCGTGCGAAGATATTCTTGGCGCCTTCGCGCGAGGCGATTATCAGGGCGTCAAGGATGAATTGGATCTGCCACCCGACGGCCGATTGACTGAATCGCTGCTGGCGTCGTTCCAGGTGGCTCACGCGCGCTCCGCCCGTATGCGGCGGTCGGTAAAGATGGTAAAGCAGGCGCTAAAAAGATGCGGAGTCAATGTGCCTGCGCCACTCAAAGCGCAGTTGCGTCGTATTTTTTAAATTCCAGGGAGTGGGACTTATTGGACCTACAGGTCCCCCAGGTCCCATCTTGACAGTAATGGAATTGATCTCGCTGATATACCACGACGCAATCGAAGGCGGCGCGAACGAATCGAGCGGTTTTAACTGGCCCGACGCCGCGTTGTACAAGCTGGAGGTCGGCGTCTTCGATGAACATCTGCGAGCCATCGCGCGCGTCTGCGAACGTCCGGCCGTCATCTCCGACATACTTTCGGCGGGCCTGAGTCCCCCGAGTAACCCGAGGAAATGGATGATCACATTCGACGACGGCGGTGTGAGCGCCTACACACATATCGCCGAGCGGCTGGAGGAATTGGGCTGGCGCGGCCATTTTTTCATCGCCACGGATTACATCGGCGCTAAGGGGTTTATGGATCGCGCGCAAATACGCGAGCTTCGACGGCGCGGGCATGCCATCGGCTCGCACAGTTGCTCGCACCCGCTGCGAATGGCCAGTTGCGGCCTGCGCCAGATAGAGCGCGAATGGAGTGTGAGCGTCGCCCTGCTGTCGGACCTGCTGGGGGAACGGGTCGATCTGGCCTCGATACCGGGCGGCCAATATTCGCGCCGTGTGGCGGAGGCCGCCGCGCAAGCGGGCGTCAGATCGCTCTTCACCTCCGAACCTACGGTCAGGCGACGCCAGATCGCAGGCTGTTTGACTCTGGGTCGTTACGCCATTCAACGATGGACACTGCCGCGAACCGCCGCCGCCATCGCTTCAGGGAAGGTCGTCCCGCGCGCCCGCCAAGCGCTGTTGTGGCGAGCCAAGAAGATGGCTAAAGCCGCCTGGGGCGAGCGCTACCTGAAATTCAGGGAGTCGATGGCCAGATTGCGCCTTTACTGACCGTTCCAGCCATATCGAAAATCGACGCCGCAGCCACAAGCGGATTGGTCGCGACGACGCTACTCTGGTAAATTACGCGTTAATTAGGACGCCGGTACAGTACCGCGCGCGTAAGCAAGCGGTCGTCCCATAAGTCAACCGCTTGCTTACGCGCGCGGTACCGTACCGATTAATATACGGAATCAATAAGTCTAATGATGAGGTTACTCACCCGATCCGATGTTCAGCGATCCATTTCAATGCGTGAAGCCGTGGAGGCCGTCAAACGCGCTTTCATTGAGCTATCCACGGGCCGCGCCGACGTCCCGCTGCGAATAGCGTTGTCGCAGCCGAAGAGCGCCGGCGTGACATTGGTTATGCCCGGGTATTTGAGCGACTCCGAATCGCTCGCCGTCAAGGTGGTCTCCGTTCACAATCGTAACGCCGAGCGCGATCTGCCTCTCATCAACGCCATAGTAGTCGTGATTGATACGGCCACCGGACGGGCGGTCGCCGCGATGGATGGCGGTTATCTCACGGCGCTGCGGACAGGCGCGGCGAGCGGCGCGGCGACAGCTCTCCTGGCCCGCCAGGACGCCGAAGTCGCGGCGGTCATCGGAGCGGGCGCGCAAGCGCGAGCGCAGGCGCTCAGCCTGACCGCAGTGCGCCCTGTCAAACGCATCTGGATTTATTCGAGACGCCGCGAACAGATCGATGAGATGATCGCCGAAATCCGGCCGCAACTTGGGCCGTCAATCGAACTGCTCGCGGCCGATTCGCCGTCGCAGGCCGTGCGCGAAGCCCTGGTGGTCTGCGCCGCGACGACTTCATCAATTCCGGTGTTCGACGGCGCAGAACTGCGACCAGGCGCGCACGTCAACGGCGTGGGGTCGTATAGACCAGAAATGCAGGAGGTCGATTGCGCCACGCTGCGGCGCGCGTCGAAGATCGTGGTCGATTCGCGCGAGGCCGCGATGGCCGAAGCCGGCGACCTGATAGTCGCTATCGGGCGCGGCGACATTCGACCTTCGGACATTTACGCCGAGATCGGCGAGGTCGCCGCCGGCTTGAAACCCGGGCGTCAGGACGATGACGAGATCACATATTTCAAATCGGTCGGCAACGCAGCGCAGGACGTCGCCGTCGCCCAGGCGGTATATCTACGGGCGCTGCAGGGAGACATCGGAATCGAAATCGATTTGTTAAGCTGAGTACAGTTTGATGATGAGCCACAGAGGCCACAGAGAACACGGGGAAATTATTATGTCCTCTGTGTCCTCTGTGGCTAACTGTTTTACTACGTTTGAAAACCGGTATAACAATTCAATTTAAAAGCTGACGGGAACAACGGAACAGACGAGAAGCCTGCCGAAAAGGATTCGCCGGCAAAATCAGGACACTCGAGCGTGAATCCGTCTGCTTCCCCGACTTGCCCTGAAAAATCCAGATCACCCAATCTGACCTTTCATCTGTTCCATTGTTCCCGTTTGACAGGCATTCTCTCTCTCTCTTCCCAAAATTTCAATTTTTTACCGCGTCGTTGCAAAAAAACGAATCGATGGTTTTCTCCTTTTGAAGTTTCAGTGCGCGGGGACGCGACGTGGTTTGCGATTGCGTGACCCCGCAGATGCCCCCCGGAAAGTGTAATCAGAATTAAAATTGTGATGAACTGCTAAAGAACAGACGCGGAAAATCCCTATCATTTTCGGTGTAATTGTTGAGAATATGAGGCGCCAAAGGGCGACTGTACAAACGCTCCTAAACAGAACCGACTCAATGGAGGAAAAGTCATGAACAAGCTCACAAAAACTATCGTCGGCGCGGCTATCGCAACGCTCGCCGTCATCCCGGCGCCGCTGACAACGGGGCAGGCGCAGGACGCACAGTCGGGCAATCTGGCCGCGTCTGTGCAGGCCAGGCGCGAAAGGAGAGACATCACGTTAGGATCGCTGATAGACGCGCAACAAAAATGCTACGATCAGACAATGGCAGGCATTCAAGCAGGAGAAAAGAAGAAGCCCGTCGAATGCCCGGTGCTCGACGAAATAATCGCACAGACCCCGCTTGAAAATCTCGTCGGACAACATATGCGAGGCATAGAGGCGCGGGTGCCGTCGGATGAGGTCTTGAAACTCAAACGCGCCCTGGTTGATGCGGCTTACTTCGGGTACCAGCGCGGCAAGTTTAAAAATGCGAAATATTGAGACCGCCACGTTGCCAGGAATAGCCGATGAAGTCGCTTATAAACATTGCCCCTCTTCGCTTAAAAGCTGAAGGGATTACAGAAGAATGGTTAACTATGCCCGAGAAAGAAAGCGAGTCCTTTTGGTCGAAGACGAGCAAGACACAAAGGAATTAGTGACGATCACTCTCGAGGAATATGCGATCATCTGCGCCCGAGACTTCAACGAGGGGTTGCGCTTAGCCCGACACGGGTACTTTGACCTTTACATTTTGGATAACTGGTTGCCCGACCGGTCTGGGGTCGAGTTGTGTCGCTCCATTCGCAGGTTTGACCCTCACACGCCAGTCATATTCTACTCAGCCGCAGCTTACGCGCGTGACATAGAGGACGCTTTGCGAGCAGGCGCGCAAGATTATCTTATCAAGCCGGTCACTCCTGACGAACTTAGGCAAGCGGCTTCGCGCCAGATTTCCGCCGCGAGCGAAACAGCTTTTGAAGCTCGGCTGGCGGAGATTGCTGTTATAAGAGAAGAGTTGGCTATTCAACGGGCGGCGAACGGCGAAGGGGTCGAGGAGGCTAAAGAGAAATATCAACGCGCCGCGAAGAAAGCGCTTAGGGTTAAAGCGCAGATTGCCTTCCTTGCGGCTGGGGGAACCAGGGGCGATTTCGCGCGCGAATGGCTATCAGTGTTCTCAGAAGAAGCGCGCGGCGCCCGTACGCCCGCCGCCGTGAGTGGCGATTGAACACAAACGTCAGAAGACCGGCGAAGACGAGAGGGCGCAACTGACCGCAAAGGCGCCGACTACGCGCGAACTGAACCGCCCGGCGAGCCATTACTTTAACTGTAATAGTCACTTTAACTTTAGGAACTGCGCGCGAGGAGGCGACGCCGCGCGGATGTCTTGACGGTTGCGCCTATTTGTTATCGCCTGGAGTCTTTTCACTGGCCTCCTCGACCGCGAGGCGCGCCTCTTCGGATTCATAGATGGTATTGCGCCCGCTCTTCTTTTCGATCATCTCGAAGAATTTCAGCGAAGCGGCCTCGGGCAGAAAGAAGACACAGCGACGATTGCGCCCCTGTTCGTCGGTAAAAATCAGGCTGAGCAGCAATTTGCGTTTCTTCAGCCTTCCCACCGCATACCCCCCCAGTCCGAACACCTGATGGAGCTCGGACTGGCGAGATAGAGAAATATAGACGGTCTTGATCTGCGAGTATGGAACCTTCCAACTGCCTTTGTCCCAGGAGTATTCCAGAGCCTCGCCGTCGTTTGCCAACAGCTTGCCCGGCTTTTTCAACGGCATCTCTTTCACGGCGCCTTCGAAGTAGGCGGCGGGGACATTAATCTGCCCCATTGCGGCTGTGGCCGACAGCAGGATTAAGACGATAGACAGGATAAAAGATTTGACTTTCATACGGCTTCTCTTTTTCGAACTCTACGCCCAACAGAGGTCAATCTTTCTCGACGGCCGGAATGTCCGCGGCTTTGATGAACTCCATCATCTTCTTGCCGAAGTTAACATCCCAGATGTCGAACTTCATATCCTTCTTCTCCCATTTCGCCAACAATCCGATGGCCGGTGTTTTGAAGAAGAATTTGACCGAGAGTCGTTCCGGGTAATAATCCATCATTCCAGTCGAGGCGGCGTAGAATTTGTACTCGACACGTTCGATGTTCTTGAATTCGGTTTCGAAAGCGTCATTGCTCGATCCCAGGCCGGGCATCGCTCTGATGTACCTATAGGCGAGTTTCTTACCGTCGCTCACCAGGTAGCCCATACACATCCGTTTGGCGAAATGATCGTGGATAGAGTACGAACCGATCGCCTTGAAGCCGCTGTCGTAGTAGAAGCTTTGATCGGACAGCACAGGCTGTTCGGTGATCGATTTGACCATCTGTTCCAGCGGCAGGCCGGACTTCTCAGCGGACGTCTCGTTTTTTTTGCCGTCTTCGCCCGCGTTTTGCGTGAGGCCCGACGGCGCCAGGGCTAACAAGATGAGTGACACCGCCATTAAAGCTACGTGTTTTCTGAACATGGTTAATTCCTCCAATGATGGATTATACGGGTTCATAGAACGCGGATGACGCGGATAGAGCGGATTGACGCCGACCTTTTTGGTTTTATCCGAGATGATCCGCGCTCGTCCGCCGTATCAGCGTTCTATTGACGCCTTCTTTGCCGAAAATCAATTGCTGACCCGTATACGCAATTGAAAACCAACGTAAATTCATTCCCCAACAACTGATGCTAAAAATGGAAAAGTATTTCACGGAGATGCGGCATGGCTACTGATGTCCTTTGCTGATCCTACCCGTGATCAAAATGGACAATTCGATCTTGGTTTCCAGATGAATAAGACGTCGGCAAAAAAATATCGTACCGAGACCCGCTGTAGGTATGACCTCGGAGAGGGTAACCCAAACGCTTCAGGGCGTAAAGAAAAATTTCGGGTAACGACCAATGGCCAGCGACGAATGCCGAATTCACAAGGGGAGTCGAAGTCGGGCTTCGCAGCCATGCCCGCTGGCGCGGTTATCGAGCGTCAGCATTCCGCCGTGTCCTTCGGCGATCTGGCGGCTCGGGCGCGAGGCCGATGCCCGACCCGCCGGGTTTGGTGGTGAAGAACGGGACGAAGAGGTTAGAAGTGTTGGGCAATCCGGGGCCTTCGTCTTCGACCGAGACTTCGAGGAATGAGTTGGCGCACGCCAGGCCACAAGCGCTCCGCCGGTTGCGCTCATCCTCGAACTTCAACCGCAAGACGCAAGCCGAGCGCGCGCAACAGAGCGTCAAGGCTTGAAAGGCGCGGGTTACCCTCTTCCGAAAGCATCCGATATAAACTCTCCCGATTCAGATCCGCCTCCGCCGCTACATGGCTTATGCCGCGCGCTTCCGCCACATCGCGCAGAGCCAGAAGGAAGACCCTGCTGTCTTCGTCCTCGAGCGCCGCGTCCAGGTAAGCCGCCGCTTCCGCCTGGTCTTTCAAACTCTCCAGCAATGAATCTCGATAGCTTTTCGTCAACATGTTAATCACTTGCCCCCTTCCTCATCTCCTTGTCCCGCCGCCCGCAGCTTGTACTCTGACCAATATTCTTTCGCCCTCTTGATGTCGGTCTCCTGCGTGCTCTTGTCGCCGCCGCAAAGCAGCAGCAGGACGTCCGATCCGGCGTTGCCAAAATACAAGCGATAGCCGGGACCGTAATCAATCTTAAGTTCGTGGACGCCTTCCCCGACATCCCGCGCTTCGCCTAAATTCCCCAAACGCACACGCGCCAGGCGCGCATTGATGCGCGCCCGCGCTCGACGGTCACGGAGTCCGTTGAGCCACTGCTCAAAAGGCGCTTTGCCGTTGCGCAAGACATAGAAATCAATTCGTTTCGGCTCCGCTTCCATCAGAAAAAATTGTAGCTTATAAGCTACTCCACATCAATCGTACTTTTTCACAAGGGGATTCGAAGTCGGGCTTCGCAGCCGCGCCCGCTGGCGCGGTTATCGAGCGTCAGCATTCCGCCGTGTCCTTCGGCGATCTGGCGGCTGAGCGCGAGGCCGATGCCCGACCCGCCTGGTTTGGTGGTGAAGAACGGGACGAAGAGGTTCGAGGTGTTGGGCAATCCGGGGCCTTCGTCTTCGACCGAGACTTCGAGGAATGAGTTGTTCACACGCCAGGTCACAAGCGCTCCGCCTCCGGTCTCCAGCGAGGCGTCGACGGCGTTGCGGACGACGTTGATCAACAACTGTTCCAACTGATCCCGGTCGCCTCTGATCGTCAATTCCGGGCCGGTGATCAGCGCGATCTTCAATCTGGTTTCGAGGCTGGTCACGCGGCGAATCCAGGCGCCGGCGTCCATCGGCTTCAGGTCGGGCTGCGGCAATTTGGCGAGTTGCGCGTAGGCGGTCATGAAGCGGTTCAGGGCCTCGGCGCGCGAGGAGATGATCGCCAGGCCGCGCTGTAAATCCTCTTCCCAATCCGATGGGCGCTCGGTTCGCGCCGTCAGGCTCTCCAGGCTTCCGGCTATCGATTTGATCGGCGCGAGCGAATTGTTCAGCTCGTGGCCGAGCACGCGCACCAGCCGCTGCCAGGCCAATCGCTCTTCTTCACGCAGCGCGCGGCTCAGGTCGGCGATAACGATCAGGTGGTGTGGCTTGCCGTCCTGACGGAACGAACTGCGGCGCATTCCCCATCTCCCAGGCTCTCTGGCCAGCGCGCCGGGGAAGGTCCGCTGCAACGTACGCGCCGCTTCACCGTCCAAACAATCGTCCAGGCGCAGCTCTTCGGCGCCGCGCCCCAACATTTGTTCCGTCGGACGGGCGAGCAGCCGCTCGCCCGCGCGGTTGACCAAACGCAGCTTCCGCTCGCTGTCGAACGCGAATACAGCGACCTGGATCTCGCTCATCACATTCCGCGCCAGCGCCGCCGCCTCCATCGCGCCCAGGCGTTGCGTGCGCAGCGTCGAGCCCAACGCGTTCACCTCGCGCACCACGTCGCCCAGCGGATCGTCTTTTTTCGTGGCGCGCCCGCGGATCGAATAATCGCCCTCGCGCAGCGCCGCCAGCAGGTTCGATAACGTTTGCAGCGGCGTCACTACGCGCTCGCGCAAGGCCAGCGCGCAACCGAGCCAGCCTGCCACGATGAAGACCGTCAGTGTCCATTGCGTCTTTGTGTCGAAGGCGCCCTTCCACAGCAGGATCAACCCCACGACCGCGCCGGGCAATCCCGTGAAAAAAGCCAGCAGTAGAATCCGCTGGTCGTAATTGAGCGGTTGAGGGTGGAAGACTCGCGGCAGCGGCTTGACCCTCACGTTCTGCTCTGCGTCCTGAGCGTATTGGAGGATGCTGAAGTGACCTGGGAGTGGGGAGTCGGGAGTGGGGAGTGGGGAGTGGGGAGTCTCCGATTGCGGATTGCGGCCAGTTGATTGAGAGGCCGATTGCTGATTGGTCGAAGGCGAAGTGACTATCGCAATACCGTTTTTATCGGAATTTGTGTTACCGGACGCTGGCATGTCTAGATTCTAAGTCGCAACCCTTTTGGAAAGAAGTGGAATAGGTGATTGGGAATGGGGAATTTTGGACTCCGCATTTCCCCCACCCCCCACTCCCGACTCCCCACTCCCCACTCCTCATAGTCCGAATTTCTCCAGCCGGCGATAAAGGGCGCTGCGGCTCAGTCCCAGGGCTTCGGCGGCCTTGCTGACGTTGCCGTCGAAGCGGGCCAACGTCTTTTTTATCAGGAAGCATTCGACCTCTTCCAGGCTCATGTCTTCGAGCCGCGCCGAGCTGTCCGAAGATTGATAGAGGCCAAGGTCGCTGGCCTTGACGATCGTCCCCTGGGCCATCAGGACGGCGCGTTCGACGGCGTGATCCAGCTCGCGCACATTGCCCCGCCATGGGTGCTCCGTGAGCGCATTCATCGCCGCCGGGTCGAACGACGTGACGAGTTTGCGATAGTGTTCGGAGTGCAGCTTCAGAAAATGATTAGCGAGCAGCGGGATGTCTTCCCTGCGGTCGCGCAGCGCCGGGACGCGGATTTCGACCGTGTTCAAGCGGAACAGTAGATCCTGACGGAAGCGCCCGGCGCCGACCTCGGCGTAGAGGTCGGCGTTGGTGGCCGAGATGATCCGCACGTTTACCTTGCGCGTCTTCGACGACCCCACGCGCTCGAACTCGCCGGTCTCGAGCACTCGGAGAAGCTTGGCCTGCTGCGGCAAAGAGATATTGGCGATCTCATCGAGGAAGAGCGTGCCCTCGTCGGCCATCTCGAAGCGGCCCACGCGGTCGGTCTTGGCGTCGGTGAACGCGCCCTTGATGTGGCCGAACAGCTCGCTCTCGAAGACGCCTTCCGGCAACCCGCCGACGTTGACCGTGACCAGGGGGCGGTTGGCCCGGTGAGAGATCGAATAGAGCGCCTGCGCGATGACCCCTTTGCCCACGCCGTTCTCGCCGGTGATCATAACGTTAGCGTCCGACGGGCCGACCCGCGTGATCATCTGCAGGACGGGCTGCATCGCCGGCGCCAGGGCGATCAGGCTGGCCCCGCTCTGGTTGCGTAACAACTGGTTCTCGGCTTCCAGCCGCAACCCCTTGCGCAGCGCCTTGCTCAGCTCGGCCTGCGTCCAGAGTATCGAAAGCAGTCGTTCGTTCTCCCACGGCTTCTGGACAAAATCGCGCGCCCCGCGGCGCATCGCCTCGACCGCCACGTCGACGCTGCCCCACGCGGTCATCACGACTACGGGCAGCGTCGAATCCACGGCGCTCATCCGCGTCAGCAGGTCAAGCCCTTCCTGGCCCGACGTGGTGTCGCGCGTATAATTCAGGTCGATCAGCGCCACGTCGAAATCGCGCGCTTCGACTGCCGACATGATCTGGTCGGGCGAAGTGGCGGTGTCTATATGAAAGCCTTCGCCCTTGAGCAACAGGCGCAGGGCTTCGATCACGTCCTGTTGGTCGTCGGCGATAAGCACTTTTGGATTGGATGATCTCATGTTATTTCACCAACCAACCGTCAGCCAGATTGATGACGCGATGGCCGTAACCCGCGTTCACTTCCGAATGGGTCACCTGCACGATCGTCGTCCCCTGATTATTCAACTGTCTGAACAGCTCCATGATCTCTTTGCCCTGCGACGAATGGAGGTTGCCGGTCGGCTCGTCGGCCAGGATCATCTTCGGCTTTGCGATCACGGCCCGCGCCACACCGACCAGTTGTTGCTGTCCGCCCGAGAGCTGGTTCGGATAGAGGTCCTTTTTGCCGACGATCTGAAATTTGTCCAGGACATCTCCGACGATCCCCTGCCGGTCCGATTTCTTGACGTCGCGGTAGGAGAGCGGGATTTCGAGGTTTTCGTAAACCGTCAGGTGGTCCAGCAGGTGGTAGCTTTGAAAAACGAAGCCGATGTTCTTATTGCGGGCCTCTGCGCGCTGCTTCGCGCTCATCTTATGGATTGGTTGCTCCATGAAATAATACTCGCCGCTCCAGCCCGAATCGTGCATGCCCATGATGTGCAGCAGCGTCGATTTGCCCGCGCCCGAAGGACCCATAATCGAGACGAACTCGCCTTCTTTGATTTCTAGCGCGATACGGCGCAGGACGAAATACTTCTGGACTCCCTGCGGATAGAACTTCTCGATGTTTTCCATTCTGATCATAGCTATGACTCCTTTAGCAGGTTTCAGGTGTCAGGTGTCAGGTGTCAGGTGTCAGTGAAAGGGACTCGCGCGCCATTTCCACTGACACCTGATACCTGGAACCTGACACCTGACACCTGAAACCTATTCGTATCTGAGCGCGACCATCGGATCGACCTTCGCCGCCCGTCGCGCCGGAATGTAACAAGCCAACAGTGAGACGAAGGCCAGCAGCAATGTGACGCTAGTGAAAGTCACCCACTCGATCGCGCTTACGCCGAATAGCATGCCTTTCAACACTTGCGTCAGCCCTATTGCTCCGGCCATCCCTATAATTACTCCGATCGCGGTCATCCACATTCCCTGCTCGACAACCAACAGCTTCAAGATGTCACCCCGTTTAGCGCCGAGCGCCATTCGGACGCCTATTTCGCGCGTGCGCTGCGAGGTTGCGTAAGCCATCACGCCATAAATTCCGGTCGCAGCCAGGATCAGCGCGAAAACGCCGAAGCCGATCATAAGTATGCCGAGCACCCGGAAAGGCATGACCATGCGGTCGCGTACCTGAGCCATCGTTTTGACATCGAAGACCGGTTGATCGCGGTCGATCGCCTGAATCTCGCTCCGGATCGACGCGGTCAGGGCCAGGGGCGGCGTCTGCGTGCGCGCGACCAGAGTCATTGTCTCCAATGTGAGTTGCGCCAGCGGCGCGTAAAAATCCGGCGTTATCGGCCCGAGCAGCTGGCGCTTCACGTCACCGACGACGCCGACAACTTCCCACCGGGAGCCGGCAAAGCGAATGTGTTTGCCGATGGCGTCGCCGTCGGGCCAGAAGCGCTTCGCCAAAGTCTCGTTGACGATGATCACGCGACTCGAATCGGCGGTGTCGGCTTCGGTGAACTCGCGGCCCTGGACCACGGGGGCGCCCATCGTTTTGAAGTAATCGGGCGTACAGACTCGAGATCCCCCGTCGAATTGCTGTCCGGGCGGCGGATCGGGCACGCCTTCGACCAGAAAAATAGACGATGAATCGCTCTGGCCCATCGGCAGATTGTTGATCAACGCCGCCGATTCGACTCCGGGCAAACTCCGCGCGCGCCGCATCAACTCCTCGTAAAACACGCGGCGCCGCGCGTCGTTTTCATATTTGGCGGGGGGCAAAGTAATTCCCATCGTCAATACGTTGTCAGTATTGACGCCCGGATTTATCTTCAAAATCGTCAGGAAGTTCTTCATCAACAATCCCGCGCCGGTCAGCAACACCAGCGACATCGAGATTTCAGCGACGACCAGCGCGGCGCGCAGCCGATGGCGACCGACGCCCGCCTTCCCCACGCCATCTTTCAAGGTTTCGTTCAAATCGGGCTTCGACGCCTGAATCGCCGGCGCGAGGCCGAAGAGGATTCCGGTCACTCCGGAAACGATCAGCGTGAAAACCAGCACGCGCGAATTGACGCCGAGATGATTGTAGCCGGGCATCCCCCAAGCCGCTTCCTCAGGCAGCGTGGCCTTGAAAGCCTCGACGCCCCATCCGGCAAGCAGAACTCCAATGGTTCCGCCCATGAGCGCCAGGATGACGCTTTCGGTCAGCAGTTGCCGGATGATCCGGCCACGGCTAGCGCCAAGCGCCAGCCGCAGCGCAACCTCTTTCATTCTCCCCGTCGCGCGGGCCAGCGTCAGATTGGCGACGTTTGCGCAGGCGATCAACAGCACGAACGCGACCGTGGCCATCATCATCAGCATCGCCGTTTTGTATTCGCGCACAGCGTCTTCGAGGATCGGGAAAACTCCCACGCCGCGCCCGGTGTTCGTGTTCGGGTATTGCTGTTCCAACCGTCCGGCGATCGCGTCCAGATCGGATTGCGCTTGCACAACCGAGACGCCTTCTTTCAACCGCCCGATCACCTGGTTGGTGTAATAGGTGCGATTGCCCATCGTTTCCGGCGTCATCGCCATCGGCGCCAGAAGCTCGACGCCAACCGGAAAGTTTACTTCCGGCGGCATTACGCCGATGATCGTGCGCGCGACGCCGTTGACGTTGGCCGTCCGGCCCACGACATTCGGATCGCCGCCAAAGTTCCTCTGCCACAAGCCGTGAGTCAATATCACGACGTTGTCCTTGCCCGGTTGATCTTCATCGGACAGGAAGTTCCGCCCCAGCGCGACCTTTACCCCTAAGACGTCGAGCAGGTTCGGCGAGACTTGATAGCCGCGCACGCGCTCGGGCGTAACTATGCCGCTGAGGTTGGCGCTCCAATACATAAAGATCGCCAGGTTCACGAATGAATTGCTCTGCTCGCGCCAGTCGAGGTAATTGGCAACCGAAACTGAGTTTCGCTCGCCGTCCTGACCGGGAGCCTTCTCCCATACCATGACGATCCGGTCGAGATTATCGAACGGCAGCGGCTTTAGCATAGTTGCGTTGATGATGCTGAAAATCGCGCTGTTGGCTCCGATGCCCAGCGCCAATGCCAGCGCCGCGACTATCGTGAAGCCGGGCTTTTTCAGGAGCATCCGCCATCCGTAACGAACATCTTGAAACAGTGACCGCATAACTCTCTCCTTGATCAAAGGCTGATGTTGGAAGTGAACCAGCAGCTCACCGCTTGTTCTCTCTCTTGTCCTAGTCAAATACCGTGCCCGTATTAACCGGATGGCAAGAGACTGAAAGCGGGGAGTTTAATCGATTGAATGAAAGATCGGAAGCGAAGACCGTCCGAATATGGGAAGAATTAATCCCAAAAGCGCACAAAGGGAATTAATCCATCAGGTCGTTGAGCCGCTTGTCAGCGTTGAATCGGTTCTGCGATAAGTCTGTTTTTCAACCTGAGGCTCAATCGGAGAACCAAATGGCGCCAAATCAGCTTCTCAATCTGCCGCCCGAAATCCTGGGGTCGTCCGCCTGGTACGGCCCCGAAATGCTCAGTCGCCGCGACTGGATCGAACATCTGTCTGAAACCGAAATCGCCGAGGTTGAGCGCGCGACTAAGCCATTGGCCGACGCGCGCGTAGACATCACCGCCATCCATCGCGACGATTTCCCGTTGCCCATGCTCGGCCCGCGCCTTCAACGAATCCTGGACGAGACGCTCAACGGTCGCGGCTTCGCGCTGATTCGATGTTTGCCCGTCGAACGTTGGACGAAACTTGAATCCGCCATCGCCTTCTTCGGAATCGGCACCCACATCGGCGCCGCGCGACCGCAGAACGCGAAGGGCCACGCGCTCGGCCACGTCAAAGACCTGGGGCTATCGAGCATCGATCCAAACACGCGCATCTACCAAACACGCGAGCGGCAGACCTTTCACACAGACTCTTGCGACGTGGTTGCGCTGCTCTGCCTGCGCCCGGCGAAATCGGGCGGGCTGTCAAGCCTGGTCAGTTCGGTGACGATCTTCAACGAGATGCGGCGCCGGCGCCCCGACCTGGCAAAAATACTGTTCGAACCCGTCGAAACTGACCGGCGAGGAGAAATGGACGCCGGACAGAAACCGTACTTCCTCATCCCGGTCTTCAACTGGCGCGATGAATTGCTCTCGACGATCTATCAGCGGCAGTACATCGAATCGGCGCGCCGGCTGCCTGATGTTCCGCCACTCACCGCCGGTCAAATCGAGGCGATGGATATGTTCGACACACTGGCAAACGACCCTGCGTTGAATATGCATATGGAACTCCGTCCGGGCGACATACAGTTTGTCCACAACCACTCGATCTTGCACGACCGCACGGCTTTCGAGGATTGGCCAGAGCCCGATCGCAAGCGCCACCTGTTGCGATTGTGGCTGGCGCCTGCGAACTCGCGCCCGCTCCCTCCGGTCTTCGCCGAACGATACGGACGGATCACGCCTGGCGATAGAGGCGGCGTCGCGCTGTCAGGAATGAAGCTGACGGCGCCACTCGACGCCGAGTGATATTAAACAGGAAGATATCAGATACTAGATGTCAGATGTCAGAAAGCTTTGCCGCCACTCTTCTACTAACATCTGACATCTGACATCTTCCTGTTATTTCTTCATTCATTCCTGTTTGTTCTCGCGCAGTGTCTTCAACGCCTCGATCCCGTGCGTGTTATTGGGGTCCAACTGGACGGAGCGTTCGTAGTTTTTGATCGCCAACTCCCTGTCGCCGTTGGCTCTATAAGCTTCGCCGAGACTGTCGTAGACATTGGCCGACTGTGGGTAATCGGCGACGTTCAGTTTGAAGACCTCGATGGCGTCTTTGATCCGCTTTGCGCTTAACAGGTCATAGCCGATTCTGTTCATCTGATTTTCGTTGACCACATCGCCCGGAGCGCGGCCTTGTCGCCATTGCCGGTATTCGCCGAGCGCGGCGTCGGCGCCTTTCGCAAGGATGTTCTTGAGCAACACTCTGCCGGGCGATTTGTACGATTCATATTTCAACCACGCGAGCGCGGGCTGGTTTCCACCCAAGGCCAGGTCAACAATCTCAGGCACGATTGACAATCCTGTGACACTGTTGGCGAAGATAACGACTCCCAGCTTCTGTCGCTCGAAGGCGACTATGTAAGCTTTACTCTGTCCATTGTCTCCCCAATGCCAGAATGACACACCATCACCTGTAGTTTGCAGTCCCCAACCGAGTCCCCAGGAGAGAGTCGGCGAAAGTTTCTCGGGCGAGCGCGCTGTGTTATTGGTTCCGCTCTCGCTGACTTTAATCTGAGGCGTCAACATCAGTTTCAGTGTCTCTTTCTTTAGCCCCTCTCCCTTCAAGATCGCCGAGACGAACCGCCCGAAATCCTGCGCCGTCGTATGCAGACTGGCCGCGGCGTTCGGCTGCTCGGGTTTGTTCCGACCGGTCATTTCGCCCACCGAGTTATGGCGGAACGTCTTCAAGTTCTCAAATCGTTCCTGCCAGACGAAACTGCTGCTGGTCATCCCCAGGGGGTCGAAGACCATCCTTTTCATAAAGTCGTTGAACTTTTCTCCGGTGACATGCTCGATGACTTTCGCCAGATAGACGAATCCCTCGCCCGAATAGCTGAACCGGTCGCCGGGAGTGAAATGAATCTTCAGCGCGCCGCCTGGAGCCCGCCAGTTCGGGAAGCCCGGCGTGTGACTCAAGACGTGACGCGCGGTAATCTGCCCCAGGCGCGGGTCTTCGCCGACATCGTAATTACCAGGCAGATATTGGTTGAGCGGCTTGTCCAGTTCGAATTTGCCCGCGTCGAGGAGTTTCAAGACCGCGTAAGCGAAGACCGGCTTGCTCAAACTTGCGGCTTCAAAGACCGTGTCGTCGGCGACAGGCTCATTCGTCTTTGAATTCTTCACGCCGAAGCCGTGGCGCCAGACCAGTTCGGCGTCGCGCAGCAGCGCGATTGAAAGACCCGGGACGTCGCCGTCTTTCATCAACTGTGGGACGCGCTGTTCAAGCCTGGCAATCACCTGCTCTTTCTTCACTTTTGTCTGCAGCGTATTAAAGGGCGGTTTCGCTGCCGCCTTTTCCTGTCCGAAAGCCGTGGCACACGGAATCTCAACCACTAACAAACAGACGGACAGAACAATGACCTGTAACGTGTTTGCAGAAAATCTCATCGCCGCCTCCAAGGGAATAGATGTCAGATGTCAGATGTCAGATGTCAGATGTCAGTGTTAGGCGGTGACACTTCGTAACCCAGTTGCGGTCACACTTCATAACCCGGTCTGCGGTGGTACATCGTGACCACCCATGACAATTGATTAAATGTGAGCCATAAATTCCTCTTGAGG
>DATEMG010000661.1:0-10840 GCA_035275805.1 Blastocatellia bacterium | reverse complement strand
GGGTCGATGAACGAAGCGCGCAGCCATTTCACGAACTCGCTCTCGTCCGAAAAATCGGCGTGGTGGTTGTAAATCTCCTGGCCGTCGAGTTCGCTCACCACCGAGTCGAGTTGCTCCTCGACATGCGACAGGAAGACAATGCCGCCGGCGGACTTCGCCAGCTTGAGGTACTCTTCGCGCGTACTGAAGGTTTTGTCGATGTATGCGTTAATGAACGAACGCTGCGGGAAAACCAGGAAGCCCTCGCTCTCGGCGCCGGGGAGGAAGAGCACGCCTTCCTTCTTCCCACTCGAATCGGCGTTGACGAAATCGCGCGGCGGGCGGACGTGATCGGTAAGCATCACGATCTGCACGCCGGTCGATTTCGCCGCCGCGAGCAGCTCGGCCCGCGTCCCGCCGGTGTGAGTCGAGTCTTCGGCGTGCGCGTGCAGGACGCCGCGGAAATCATCGTAGCCCGTTTTTAACGAGACCATCTGGCGCGATTTCTGGTAGCGCGACCGGTCTTCGCTCACGGCGCGCAGCCGCTCCGGTTGCAGTCGCTCGATCGTGGTGTATTTGCGCCCAGGTTTCGGCTGGGGCGTCGAAAGTTTGAATCCGTACGTGGGGAATGTGTCGATAAGCGATAAAGCGATAGCGAGCGCCAAAAGCGAAAATCGGTTTCTCATCAAGCCTCTCGGAAAAGTGGATAAATCGGGGCAATCATTGATTACTGGCAGGAGACAGGAGTCTAAATCAGAATGCGCGGCATTGGAACAGCAAGGCCCAACATAATTAACGCGAAAAAGCCGCATATTATTTCGGGACTATTTTGTCGATAGATCTGATAGCTATAGACGCTCGCCCGCGGCGCAGTGCATAATCGCCCCGATTTTTCGATCTGAAGCATTCTAAATATCTCATTAAAACCGAGTTCCATCACCCGCGCGCATTCCGCGTGTTTGGCCGCGATCAATCGTCGCGGCTTTCGCCCCCGATGATTCTTCGGCGGATTCGTTATGCCGCTGAGGAAGGCTGCGACGAGGTCGTGAAAGAGCTTACAGTACCGCGACCGTTAGGGAGCGGGCTTATGAGGAGACATGAGAACGCGATTGGCATACATCCTGCCGTTGATGGTTGTGTGCGGCGTCGTGACCATAGGCGCGCAAGAACAATCTTCTGCGCCAAAGCGCCCGATGATCACCGGCATTGCGCACATCGCGTTTCAGGTCAGCGATCTTGCGAAGGCTCGCGAATTTTACGGCGAACTGCTGGGTTACGAAGAGCCGTTCCAGATTCGCAACCAGGACGGATCGCTGGCGCTGACCTATTTCAAAGTGAACGAGCGGCAGTACGTCGAAATCTTTCCCGGCCTGCCGCCGGACAAAGATGATCGCCTTCTACACATCGCGTTTGAAACGACCGACCTCGAATCGCTGCGCGTTTATCTGCTCTCGAAGGGTTTAAAGGCGCCCGAGAAGGTAAATCAAGGACGCGACGGCAATCTCAATTTCACGATCGCCGATCCCGACGGCCATCGCGTCGAGTTTGTACAATACCGTGAGGGCTCGCTGCATCGCAAAGCCAAAGGCCGCTACGTTTCATCACGAAGAATTTCGGATCGCATCCTGCACGTCGGCGTCACGGTTGCCGATCAGGCGGCGGCGGACAAGTTTTACAAAGACATCCTGGGCTTTTCCGAAATCTGGCGTGGCGGGCGAGACGAAGCGTCGCTCAACTGGATCAACATGAAAGTCCCTGAGGGGACCGATTACATCGAATACATGCTCATCACTGCGGCTGCCACGCGTCAGCAACTGGGCGCATTGCATCACGTGGCGTTGCTCGTTCCTGATATTCAAAAGGCGTTGGAAACGGCGCGTGAACGCTCTGGCGATCCGGCGAGCGTCAGGTCGCCACAGGTCGGACGCAATCGCCGATGGCAATTGAACCTGTTCGACCCCGACGGCAGCCGCGCCGAGCTTATGGAGCCGTTCACGATCAAGTAATAGCCCATATGAGAAAGCCGAAATCCGCGCTTCGGCAATCCCGGAAGATGAGTTTCGCTATGAACAGGAAGAAATTCATAACTGCGATTGCAATTGCATTGTTATTTGGTTTTGTAACCGCCTGCGCCACTGTTATCGGCCTGGCTCAAAGGCGCGATGGCGCCGGACGCCCGCCCAACTTCGTGATCATCTTCGCCGATGACCTCGGCTACTCCGACATTGGCAGCTTCGGGGCAGCCGGTTACAAAACCCCCAATCTCGACCGAATGGCGAGGGAGGGCGCGCGGCTGACCGATTTTTATGTCGCGCAGGCGGTCTGCTCGGCATCGCGCGCGGCCCTGTTGACCGGGAGCTATCCGAACCGCGTTGGCATTCAGGGCGCGCTCAATCACCGCGCGGAACACGGCGTCAACGACGCTGAGATGACGATCGCCGAGGTTTTAAAAACGCGCGGATACGCCACGGCGGTCTTCGGCAAATGGCATCTCGGACATCACCCGCAATTTCTCCCCACACGTCACGGCTTCGACGAATATTTTGGCCTGCCGTACTCGAATGATATGTGGCCGAACAATCCTTCGGCGCCAAAAGGCTTTTACCCCGACCTGCCGCTGATTGAAAACGAAAAAGTCGCGCAATTGGCGCCCGATCAGACGCAATTGACGACCTGGTACGCCGAACGCGCCGTCAAATTCATCGAGAAGAACAGGGACAAGCCATTCTTTCTCTATCTACCGCATTCGATGCCACATGTTCCGCTGTTCGTTTCAGAGAAATTCAAAGGCAAGACGCAACGGGGGCCGTACGGCGACGTGATCGAGGAGATCGATTGGTCTGTCGGCCAGGTCCTCGACGCGTTGAAGCGGCTGAAACTGGATCGGGAAACTCTGGTGATCTTCACGTCGGACAACGGCCCGTGGCTTAGCTACGGCAATCATGCCGGGAAGGCCCTGGGGCTGCGCGAAGGCAAGGGAACCACTTTCGAGGGTGGAGTGCGCACGCCATTTGTAGCTCGTTGGCCTGGCAAGATTCCGGCGGGAGCGGTCATTCGCCAGGCGGCGATGACAATTGATCTGCTGCCGACGATTGCGAAGCTCGCCGGGGCCGAAACGGCGAAAGACCGTATCATAGACGGCCTCGACATCTGGCCGCTGCTCGCAAACCGGCGCAATGCGCAAAGTCCGCACGACGCTCTTTATTTTTATTGGGGCAGGGAATTGCACGCGATTCGCAGCGGTAAATGGAAGCTCCATTTACAACATCCTTATCAACATCTCGAACAAGTCGGCGGCGACGGCAAGCCGGGACGTTATGTAAGACGGGAACAGGAGCTTGCGCTCTTCGATCTCGAAAAGGACGTCGGAGAGACGACAAACGTCGCCGGCGAGAACCCTGACGTCGTCAAAAAATTGATGACGTTCGTCGAACGCGCCCGCGCCGATTTGGGCGACGCGCTCGTGGGCCGCGAAGGCAAGAATGTGCGCGAGCCGGGGCGGTTAGCGGCCTCGCGGAATTGAGCAAGGAGATTCATGAATCATCAAGCCATGGCTGAAAATGGCGCCGCCGAAAAATTCACCAGGCCAAAGCGATTGGTCGCGCTGACTTCATTCCTCAACCTGTACGCCCTGGTTGGGATTGCCTTCTATGGCCCGCCCTACTTTTACGATTTCATGGTTAGCGAGTTCGGTTGGACGCGGGAGCAAGTTACATCAGGTAACACCTACGGCAAGACCCTCGTATTGCCGCTCTTCGGATTTGCGGCTGGTTGGATCATTGACCGATTCGGGCTACGCCGATTGATGATTGTTGGCATTTTAATGGGCGCGCTTTCAATTATAGGGCTGGGGCAAATAGATACTTTGCCACTCTTTTACGCCTGTTTTGTTTTCAATGCGCTCGGCTACGTTTGCGGAGGCCCATTGCCGAATCAAGTCTTGCTCTCTCGCTGGTTCAAAGGATCTCGCGGCAAGGCGATGGGGTTCGCTTACCTGGGGATCGGACTGGGCGGAGCGATTACAGTGAAGATGGCGGCCTGGTTGACCGGCAAATTCGGATGGCAGACAGCGTTGCTATGGCTGGGCCTCTTGATGGTTGTAGTGGCGATACCATTGACATGGGTGATCAAAGACAAGCCCGATGATTTTCAACAAAAGGACGCCGCGGCGCCGGCCATCCCGCTGGGCGAAATTTTGCGAAGCCGCGCGTTTTATCTACTCGCGATCGGCAGCTTATGTTCAATTGGCGCGGTTGGCGCGACCAATCAGCATTTGAAATTATATCTGACACGTGACAGTGGATTTACGCAGAATGACGCTGCAAACGTGATCGCGCTGGTGCTATTCACCAGCAACGTCGGCAGATTGTTGATGGGGTGGTTGGCGGACCGATTCCCGAAAAAGTACGTGATGATCCTGATCTACATGCTTGTCGCTTGCGGCGTCCCGTTGCTGTTTTTGATCGACAAGCCGGGCGCGATCTATCTGTTCGCTATCGTTTTCGGCATCGGCATGGGAGGCGATTACATGATCATTCCGTTGATGGCGGCGGAATTGTTCGGCCTTCGGGTGATGGGGCGGGTGATGGGATTGATAATTGTGGTGGACGGATTGGCGGAAGCCTGGGTACCCAAGCTTGTGGGCAGGCTTCGTGACCAGAACGTCAACTACACAAAAGGATTTCTACTGATGATTGCATTGGCGCTCCTTGGCGCGATTGCGGTCGCTATGCTCCCCCGCAAAACTCTCGTTCACACGGGTGATTCAAGAGAAAGTCTCAAAGGCTAGTTTTAACCACTTAAATCAGGGCAGCCTACATTGGCGCATCTAGTTTAACTACGACCTCCGATGGCCGTAATTCCACTCGATGCTCCGGTGTCGGTTGCTCTGACCTAACAGAGAGAGAGGCGCTCACTATGAAATCATTTCTATTTCTGCTACTGGCCCCCATATTCGTAATGGCCCATCCGGAGTCGGTAATTGATCCGGGAATCGCTAAGGGATCGCTGCGGGTGAACGAAAAAAACATAACGCTCCGCCATGCATACGCCCATTTGCATGACAACGCCGAGGGGCTGCTCGAGAAGACAGAGAGATTTCGCGTGCTGTTCACTGACCGTGAGGTCCCGTCCAACGCGCTGGACGGAATCGCCTTTGTGCCGGTGATGGAATTGGCGAAACAAGGGCTGGTCCAGGGGGTGATGTTTGAAATGGCCCCCGATGACCCGAACAATGTAGTGATGACGCTTCTCTTGCCGCCGTCCGGGCCGGGGCGCTTTCTCATCAGACAGACGATCAACGTCGACGGGGAGGATCTTTTCAAAGAGTGGTCGCTGAAAGACAATCGCGTCGTCGGCGCCATCGAGCGCCGCGGGGAACGCGAACCGGGCCTCTCCGATTTTCCGGCGATCAGTTATTCCGTCAAGTTCGACGCGCCGATATTCAACGAACCGCAGATCTCAGCCGATTTGAAAGGCCGAGCCGCGCTCGACAGTCCCCAGGCCCGTCTCTTATTTGCGAAGGCCGATGCTTTGGCCAAGGGCGATTTCGCGGCGGCGCAGAAAGTCTCCACCGAACGCGCCAACCGCTGGAACCAGGCCTTCCTCGCCGGCGCGAAAGCGGATTCACTGGCCAAGCAAGCCGCCGAGATGAAAAAGTCGCTCCAAAAAATTCAACGTGTGGTGGAGCGCGGCGACCGCGCCGTCGTGATCCTTCCCGGCAAGCAATGGTTCACCTTTGTGCGGGAAGCCGGAGAATGGAAGTCCGACGATTGAGGAGATCAAGACCGTTTGGGGAGCGGTGAGATCAGTACCGCGAGCGGTAGCGAGCGTGACTCGATGTGAAGCGCGCTCGCTACCGCTCGCGGTACTGATCCAGCGCTTCTCCCCGTATATGCAACCGCAAACTGATCTAGTCCGATAACCATCAACGCCAGCTCGATCATTCCTTACAATTCACGCTTATCCAGAAAGACACTTAAGCGGCGTTGCGGAAGCTCAAGAGCTTCCTTCGCGCCCTTTGCGTCTTTGCGCCTTTGCGTGAACCGCCGCCAGAACGAGGAAGCCAATTCTCGCAAAGGCGCAAAGGCGCAAAGGCGGCGCAGTTCATTACATCCAGTTCACCGCTCCGTCTCAACAACGCGCCCGACCATCGCCAGCGGCTCGCCTTTGCTGACTGGCGGCGTGCCGAGGATGTAGAGCGCTTCTCCGGAGAAGGGCGCGCGTAACTCATAGATTTTCTTGCCGAAGAAGTCGGTGACGTAGCCCATCAACGCGCCCTTGACCACAGTGTGGCCTTTCTCGACCAGCGGGTAGAAGATTCCGGTCTCGTCGCTCCGCAGCACGGCGCTGCGATCAATGAACATCGGGTGTTCGACAGGTTGTGGTTGGCCTTCGATCATCTTCAGATGGCGCATGACGCTCATTACGCCGCGTTCGATGCGCTCGACGGATTCGTTGTCGGTCGCGCCCAGGCCGCCGGATTCGACCGTGATCGCGGGTTTGCCGCGGGTGGTCGCCGTGGTCGAACAGTAGACCGACTGGGCAGGGTCGGTCGGACGTTCAGTGTCCATCACTATGCGGTCGAGTCCGAAGGCCAGCGCCAGTTGCTTCGATTTTTCGACCACGTCATTGCCGCCGGCTTTAACGTCCCAATAACTGTAAGGCCGCAGCGACTCGTTGCCGTCGCCGCAATGGATGTCCAACACGTAATCGGCGCGTTCGATGACTTCTCTGGTGATCTGATAGGCGATGCGTTCGGAGACCGAGCCGTCAGCCTTGCCCGGATAGACGCGGTTGAGGTTTTTGCCGTCCACCGGCGAGTAATAGATCGTGCGCTTCAAAAACGAAGGCATGTTGGCGACGTGAACCAGGATCAGCGCGCCAGACAGTTGTTTTGGGTCGAGGCTCGGCAGGAGTCGCTGCAGCGCGATGACCGGCGTGTACTCGTATCCGTGGTTGCCCGCGATCAGCGCGAGCGTGGGGCCGGGGCGCCCGCCATGAATGACGGAGACCGGAATGGTCGTGGCCTCGTCTTTGCCCGCCGGGACCTGGATCATACCCGAAGCTTTCGCGCCGGGCTGCACGGTGAGAGGGCCGACTGTGAGGCCGGCGCGAGTCTGAGCAAATGCGCCGAGCGCCAGCGAGCAAACCAATGCTGATGCGCAGAAGACGGTTTTGATCTTCATGGGTAAGGACCTCCTCAAAAGATTCCTGGAAGCGTCATGAATATGACTTATAGGTCTTATAGGTCCTACAAGTCCCATTCAGTTTTTTTGCGCCAAAGGGATGTGCCTTCCGATCAGAGCGTCGTAAACCAGCGCGCCCAACGGCCCGCCGATCAACGGCCCGACAATCGGGACCCAGAAATAGTAGTTATTCACGCGAAAGACCTCGAAGCCCCATCCCGCGATGGCCGTGAACAGGCGCGGGCCGAGATCGCGCGCCGGGTTGATCGCGTAGCCCGCGTTCAAGCCGAATGCCATCCCGAGCGCCATCACCAGAAAGCCGACTACTATCGGCCCCAGGGGACCCGCCGGGTTGTTGCGCGTGTCCCCGATAGCCCTGATGACAAGCAGCAGCAAAGCCGTGCCTACGATCTGGTCGATCAGCGCGCCGGCGGTAGAAAGATAGGATTGCGGATAAGTAGCGAAAATGCCGGCGGTGCCTTTTTCGCCCGCGATCATTCGCACGCCGCCGTCGAAGTTGTCGAAGGCCGCGCGATAGACCAGAAGGACGATTGCCGCTCCGGTGAAGGCCCCGGCGGTCTGCGCGATGGAATAAGGCAGGAATTTCGACCAGGGGATGTCGCGGCGGAATGCCAGGGCGAGCGTCACCGCCGGGTTGAGGTGAGCGCCTGATACGCCGCCCGCGACGTAAACGCCCATGGTCACGGCGAAACCCCAGGCGATGTTGATCGAAAGGTATTCTCCGTTTTGCTTATTGCTCAGAACGACTTGAGCGACGACGCCAGCGCCGAACGCGATCAAGACAAGTGTGCCCAAGAACTCCGCATAGAGTTCCCGCTTTAAGGAGTCTCTTTTCATATGCGCTTAAGTGAAGGACTTCGATTGCCGGAATCTGTAATGAAGAAACGCCGCGCCGGCCCTGCGATCCGGGTTGTTTTATCTCACCCCCCATTCCCAGATACCGTAAGCGATCTTTTTGTCTACGGGGTGTCCTGATTGTTTTAATGCAAGGATGATCTGGCCGCGATGATGCGATTCGTGCGAGATGAGATATCCGAGAAAGGCCACGGCGTGCGGTTTGAAGCCTTTGACTTTGCCGCCCGCAGCCACGCCTTTTTTGAGCAACGCCTCTACCGCTCTGCCCGAGGCTTCGAGTGAGCTTTTTAACAGCTCCCTGTTCAGCGCCCCTTCCTTTTCAATCTTCTCAAGCCCTTCGAGCAGTTCCGGCGCGGAGGTTTTCAACCACATCAATCGTACGTTGTGCAGATGCGCGAAGGCTTCAGCCACGCTGCGGCCTTTTGACGCAGGCGCGTCGCCCAGAGCTTCATCCTTGATTCCGTCGAGCAGATAGAGATTGATGCGGTTGTTTATGTTCCAGGTCTCGGTCAGTTGTTCATCCATTTTCAATCGGTCACTTTGGGGCGCCGGAGACGCTGGCGGCCTTCGTCTCGGCGGGTTTGTCCCGTTTGAATCCCAGGTGCGAATCGAACCACTCCAACTGGCGCTGGAAGAGATCGATCTGATGGTTCGGTTCCTGAATGCCGTGGCCCTCGCGGGGGAAGCGGAGGAAGACCGCTTCGACGCCGCGCTTCCTCAATGCGCGGTAATACTGCTCGGCCTGCGCGATGGGCACTCGCAAATCGCGCTCTCCGTGCGTGATCAGGAGCGGCGTTTTGACGCGGTCGACGTGGGTCATCGGCGACCATTTGCGGTAAGTTTCGGCGGAGCCCCAGGGCTGGCCGCCGAAGCCGTATTCCATCAACCCGGGGATGTCACTCTGGCCGTGGAAACTGTACCAATCGCTGATGCCGGCATGTCCGATGGCGGCTTTGAAGCGGTCGGTCTGTGTAATCGTCCAGAAGGTCATGAACCCGCCGTAGCTCCCGCCCATCACGACCAGTTTGTCGGGATCGGCGATGCCCCGCGCGATCACAGTGTCGACGCCGGCCATAATGTCCTTGAAATCTTTGCCGCCCCAATCGCCGACGTTGGCTGTGGCGAACCGATTGCCGTAACCGGTCGAGCCGCGCGGATTGGGCATCAGCACAGTGTATCCGTTCGCGGCCCAGAGTTGGGAGCGGCTGTTGAAAGTGTCCGTGAATCGCCCGTAAGGCCCGCCGTGAATCTGCAGGATCAGCGGGTAGCGTTTGCCCTCTTCGTAGCCGAGTGGGAGAGTCACCAGCCCCTCGATGTCTATATTATCCGGCCCCTTCCACTTGATCACTCTTGTCTTGGCCAGGGCTAAATCCCTGATCTGCGGGTTGACCCATGTGATCTTCTTCGCCTGTTCAACGTTCTTGAGCGGCGCGGCCCAGATGTCATCCGCCGTAAAGGAATCGTTGACTGTGTAGGCGATCTTCCAGTTCGGCGCGGAAGCCGCCTCCTGTGGATTGGGGGCTGGCGCCGTCGAGTTTGCGACCGCCATATGACCGGAGATGTCGAACGCATTGTAATTGCGACTCTCGCGCGTGACCTGCGCGACTTCGCCACCTCCGACAGGGACGCTGAAGATGTGGGTGTACAGCCCGACGCCGCTCGAAAAATAGAGCGCATTGCCGTCGGGCGCCCAGGCCATACTCGAGGCGCCGGAGTTGGCCGACTCAAAAAAATCTTTCGTCAAATTGCGCGGCGCGCCGCCGTCGGGCGAGATCAACATCGCTTCGGTCTTCAGCGCCCAGGATTTCTGTTCAGCGCTCGATGTGTAAGCGATCAGCTTGCCGTCAGGCGACCATCGCGGGTTGGCGTCCGGCCCGGGATTGGTCGTCAACTGCCGTGGCGAGCCGCCCTTGGCCGAAACGATGTAAATGTCGGTATGGCGGTCGTCCGAGATGTCTACGAAGGAGCTTTCCTGGGCGCCGCCCTTCGACATCACGAAGGCTATGGAAGAGCCGTCGGGCGACCATTGCGGGTCGCTGGCGGTGAAATCTCCCTCTGTCAACCGTTTCTTCTCCCGGGTCTTCTCCTGGCTCTCGACGTCGATCATCCAGAGGTGTGAATAGGTGAAATCGGAGTCGACGATGATAGCGTCGAATTTGTCTTTCTTGCGTTTTTCACGTTCGGCCTTGTCTTTCGGCGTGTCGCGCGTGACGAAGGCGATGAGCTTGCCGTCGGGCGACCACTGGAACGACTGGACGTCGTTCTCTTCACTCGTCAGTTTGTCGGCCTCGCCCCCGTCTACTGGGATGACCCAGACCTGGGTCCCTTTGTCGCGGTCCGCGAGGAACGCGATGTTCGATCCGTCGGGCGACCATTGCGGCGAGGTTTCGCCCTTTTCGCCGGTGGTCAATTTCGTCGTAGGCCCGCCGTCGGACGATACCAGCCAGATGTGCGAAACGCGGCGATTTTCCTCCCTATCCCATTCCGATATCGTGTAGGCGATTTGTTTGCCGTCGGGTGAAAATTGTGGCGCGCCGATCTGCCTGACCGCCAGCGCGTCCTCGATCGTCATTCGCTTGTCACGAAGGGCCGAAACGGCGTCTGTCTCGCCCAGGGAAATCGCCAACATGACGGCGCCGAGAAGTAGGGAGTAGGCGGTTTTTTTCATATAGCTCCTCGAAAATAGACAGGATTGACCGGATTTTTCAGGATTCAAATTCATTGACAGAATCCTGGAAAATCCTGTCAATCCTGTCTATTTCCATTTCGTTTCTTCGAGGTCGATTCTCATTTTTAGG
>DATEMG010000660.1:0-12263 GCA_035275805.1 Blastocatellia bacterium | reverse complement strand
GCCCGGGGGCCTGGCTCCCGCGGTTCCCAGGCCCTTGCCCGCTCGGCGCGGGATCAGGGTCAGACGCCGGCGCTATAGGCGGCAGCAGGTCAGGGTCGGATTGAAAGGGGTCGTCGGGACTGATTGGGATGTTTGGTAGTTGTGGGGCGGGCATAGGCTTCGGCGCCGAATCCGACTTGTGATCCTTGGACATAACTCCCTCCTACATAGGTGTCAGGTGTCAGGTTCCAGGGGCAGTCATTGCGTTCGCACAAACACCTGACACCTGACACCTGACACCTGACACCTGCGCAATCAATATTGATACGGCGCGCCCTTCCTGAAATGAAATTCAGTCGTGTCGGGGCCGTTAATATTCGGCGCCCCGACGATGTCTTCCCCAGATGTTTCTTTGGACGGCGCCGCTTCTTTAGGCGGTTCGGGATCGGCTCCGCCGGAGGTGGTGAAAACCTGTTCCGCCAGATCCTGGTCCGGATCCTGGTTGAGCGCCTCCGATTCGATCAGATCGTCCTCGGCGACGTCGGTTTCCGGCGAGCTCTGTTCGGACTCTCTGATCGTGTCATGGAGGTTGTGCTTCCTGAGCATGCTGTAAAGGCGCGGGCGATAGAGTCCCAGCAGGTTGGCCGCCGCCTGTTTGTTGCCCCTGGTTCGCTCGAGCGCGGCGCGGACGATCGCGCCTTCGAGTTGCGTGAAGACGTCAACGCGAGACCCGCCGCTCTTGGGGCTGGGCATCTTGTTGACGATCAACCTCGCCAGTTGCTCCAGCGTCAGGTCGCTCAGTTGCGCAGGCGGCGCCGCCGCAGACGACGCAGGCCCAGTGGGCCGGCTGACCGGCGGGGCGGCCGCGGTGGTCGTGGCCTGAGCCGCCCTGGCGGTGGGCTTCGGCATCGGAATGGCGTTTTCTTCTATGACGTCGCCCTTCGCCAACAACACCGCGCGCTCCATCACGTTCTGCAGTTCGCGCACGTTGCCAGGCCAGGAATAAGCGAACATCCTCTCGTACGCCTGTTGCGATATGGATCCCACAGACCGGTTGTATTTCTCGGCGTATATCTGCAGGAAGTGCGCGGCCAGATGCTGCACGTCTTCGGCTCGCTCGCGCAGCGGCGGGACCGGAATCTCGATCGTATTGATACGGTAGTAGAGGTCCTCGCGCAGCGCCCCTTCGCGGACCGCGTCGAGCGGGTTGCGGTTGGTGGCCGAGATCAGTCGGAAATCGGCCTCCAGCGCCTTCTCGCTTCCCACGCGGTAATAGACCCGCTCCTGCAGCACGCGCAGCAACTTGGGCTGCAACTCGACCGGCATCTCGGCGATCTCGTCGAGCAGGAGGCTGCCGCCGCCAGCCTGACCGATAAGCCCCATCTTCTCCATCGTCGCGCCTGTGAAGGCGCCTTTGGTGTGGCCGAAGAGTTCGGATTCGATCAACTCCTTGGGCAGCGCCGAGCAGTTGATCTTGACGAAAGGCTTCTTCGAGCGGGCGCTCTTGAAGTGGATGGCGTTGGCGATCAGCTCCTTGCCGGTCCCCGATTCACCCAGAATCATCACGTTGGCGTCCGATTCGGCGATGCTCTCGATGATTTCGTAGATGTTCTGCATGGGCCGGCTGCTGCCGATGATATTGTAGTACGAAGCGGGCGCGCTGAGTTTGGCCCGCAATCGCTCGATCTCCACGACCTGACGCCCGCGTTCGACGGCCCTTTCGATGAGCGCCATCAGTTCTTCGAACTCGACGGGCTTTTCCATGAAATAGAAGGCGCCCGCCTTGGTCGCCTCAATCGCCTCGGTCACCGCGCCGTAGCCGGTAATCATAATGACTTCGGTGGCGGGCGAGGACTCTTTCAATTTCGTGACCAGCTCGATCCCGTCGATATCGGGGAGCTTGAGGTCAGTCAGCGCGACCTCGTGGCGATGCTCCGCGACCAGCCGAAGGCCCTGCGCGCCGGTTTCTGCGCTTGCCACCTCGTAACCGCTTTTCTCCAGGTGGAACCTGGCCAGGTCCAGCATCTCAGGATCGTCATCAATAACCAGAACTTTTGCTTTGCTCATTACACCTCCCCTATTACAAGATTATACCAGCGGGATGTCCCGTTAGGTTAGCGATGACCATCGCCAATTCTTCCGGTTCGACAGGTTTGGGCACATGCATCGAGAAACCTGACGCGAGCGCTTTAATGCGATCGCTCGGCCGCTCCAGCGCGGTCAGCGCAATTGCCGGGATTTTCCCACCCTCTTCGGGGGGCAGTTTGCGAACGCGCTCGATCAACATATAACCGTCTTCTTCGGGCATGCTAATGTCAGAAACTAACACATCTGGCCGCGCGCCGGCTTCGCCTTTGCGCAATTTATCAAACGCCTCGGCGGCGCAAGACGCGACGGTCACGCGCGCGCCATATTGTTTAAGCAGAGTCGCAATTAATTCGCGCGCGTCGGCCTCGTCGTCCACAATCAGCGCCCATACGCCGTCGAGCGGGAATGCGGGATAATCGCTCCGGGATTCGCGATCGGTCACGCGGCCGTCGCGCTCTTCTATCTTTAGACTGACTCGATCCATGCCTCGCGCAGGCGTCGCCTCGCCGCGCACTGCGCGAACGGGCATTCTAACGATGAACGACGCGCCCTTCCCTTCTCCGAGGCTGTCCGCGTAGACCTGACCGCCATGCAATTCGACCAGGTGTTTAACTAATGCCAGACCCAGGCCCAAGCCCGCGAAACGCCGGCTGCCGGAACTATCGGCCTGGCGAAACCGGTCGAAAATGAAAGGCAAATCCTCTGCCTTAATCCCACGGCCTGTGTCGGTCACCGTGATCTGGGCCGAAGCGCCCACGCGCTCCAAAATCACCTCGATATTCCCGCCGCGCGTCGTGAACTTGACGGCATTAGAAAGCAGATTCCAGACAACCTGCTGCAGGCGATCCGGATCGCCGGTGACTTCATCCGCGCTATTGATAAACAGCCGCAGCTCAATCTCCCTGGCCGCGGCCGCCGGGCGCACGACGTCGGCGGCGGCCTCGACCACGCGCGTCAGAGAGACCGGCCGGGTCTCCAACCTTAATTTGCCGCCGACTATGCGCGCCATATCGAGCAGATCTTCGATCAGGTTCTGTTGGGCGCGGGCGCTTCGTTCGATCACTTCGACGGCGTGCGATTGCGTCTTCGCGTCGACGCCCCCCTTCTTAAGAATCTTCGACCAGCCGAGCATGGCGTTGAGCGGGCTGCGCAATTCGTGCGAGACCATGGCGACGAACTCGTCCTTGCCACGGTTCGCGGCCTCGGCCTGTTCGCGCGCCTCGCGCTCCTTGCGCAACAGTTCTTCGCGCTCCATCTCGGCCTGTTTGCGCTCGGTGATATCGATCATGATGCCGACCATCATCTCAGGTTCGCCCGATTCGTCGAGCGTCAGTTGAGCGCTGCTGTGCGACCACCGCTCCTCGCCGTCGGCCCGGATGAAGCGGAACTCCAGCTCGGCGTCTTTCCGCTCCTGCAAAACCTCGCTCATTTCGGTCAGAATGCGGTCGCGGTCTTCCGCGTGGACCGAGAGTATGAAATTGTCAAGCGTCGCCTCCAGGTCGCCAGGCGCCACCCCGTAAAGATCGTAATATTCATCCGACCAGATCAGCTTGTCCTCCTTGATGCGCCACTCCCAGGTTCCGGCCCGGCCCGCGACCAGCGACAGCTTCAACCGCCTCTCGCTTTCGCGCAGCGCCTCCTCGGCGCGCTTGCGTTCGGTGATATCTGTGACCGCCATCACGGCGCCGAGCGGCCGCCCCGACGCGTCGCGCAATATTCTGGAGGTGATCAGCCCCCATACGACCTCGCCGTCTTTGCGCAGGAGCCGCGTCTCGGTGAAATGTTCGTCCACTTCGCCGCGCAGCAGCCTTCCGATGTCCGCCCATTTGTCTTCGAGGTCGTCGGGATGTACTACCTCTTCGAGCTTCATTTCCGACAGTTGGCCCTCGGAATAACCGAGCCAGTCGCAGAACTCGCGGTTGGCGCGAATGAATCGCCTCGTCGAAGGGTCGATCTGCAAGTTGCCGATGCCGGACAGGTCGAAGATCGTGCGGAACAACTCCTCGCTCGCATGCAGTCGCTCTTCGGACTCTTTGCGCCCGGTGATGTCGAACGCGACGCCGATGATGCGCGACGCCTTCCGGCGGCGGCCGTTGCCGGCGAAGAGGGTCTTGCCCCTGGCCAGCGCCCAGCGGATGCTCTCGTCGGGGAGTTGCGCGCGGAACTCGTGCTCGAACTCGCCGTCGCCGCCCGGGTCTAGCGCGGCCTCGATCACCCGCAACATCTCTTCGCGGTCGTCGGGGTGAATCAGTCTGAGCGAGGTATCCAACGCGACGGCTTCGCCGTCCGAGAGTCCGAAGATGCGCCTCAGCTCCGGCGACCAGTAATTCTCATTTGTCCGCAGGTTGACGCTGTAGAGGCCGAAGCCGCCCGCCTGCGCCGCCTGGCGCATTCTCTCTTCGTTCTCGCGCACGGCTTCCTCGGCGCGCTTGCGTTCGGTGATGTCCAGAACGACGCAGCCGATCCCCTGAACGCTGCCGTCCGCGGCTTTGACCGGATAATAGCTCGCCAGCCAGTCGCGCTCGACCCCCGGCTCCCTCGGGGTTTCGGCGCGTATCTCCAGGTTCATGATCGGCCGCCCCGTCCTGATCACCCGCTTGAAGACGGGTTCGAGTCGGTCGGCCATTTTGGGCGTCACTTCGCGCGCCGTGCGGCCGAGCGCCAGCTCGACAGAGGCGCCGTCGATTTTCGCCATCGTTTCGTTGAGGCGCACAAACTTGAAGTCGCGGTCGAGCAGTGAAAGGCCGACCGGGGTCGTCTGGTAAATATTCTCAAGCTCCGCGTTCTGCCGGCGCGCCTGTTCTTCGCTCTCACGCAGCGCCTCCTCGGCCATCTTCAGGTCGTGAATGTCGGTGAAGGTCCCGAACCATTTGACGATCCGCCCCTTCCCGCCGTTCAATGCGGCGCCGACGCTCGAGGCGCCGTTCTCGCCGTCATGTTTTCGCAGCGTCGCGCCGCGCCGTTCGTCTCTGTAGGGGACGCCGCGCCCGATGAACCACCGGTAGGCGCCGTCCGCGCCGCGCAACCGGAATTCGAAGTGAAGGTGCTCGCCAGCACGCAAGCGCCCCTTCCATAACTTCTCCACGCGTTCGCGGTCGTCCGGATGAATGAGCGATCGCCATATCAGATTCAACGATTCGTCCGGCGTCGCCCCCGTGTAGGCGTACCAACGCTGGTTGAAATAATCCACACCGCCCTCCGGCCCCGTGGTCCAGACGAGTTGAGGGACGGCTTCGGCCAGCGCGGCGTAGCGGAGTTCGCTTTCGCGCAGTTCGTCTTCGACGCGTTTGCGATCGGTGATGTCTTCGGCGACCCCCACGATGTGGCGGATATTGCCCGCCTCGTCGCGCACCGGGAACCCGCGGTCATGCACCCAGACCATCGAGCCGTCAGGACGCACGACGCGGTAAGTCTCTTCGTAATCGCCTTCCCCCGCCCTCGCGAGATATTTCTTCATCACGCGCTCGCGGTCTTCGGGGTGGATCGCGTCGAACCACTTGTCCAAATTGCCGTTGAGATCAGCCGCCGGGCGGCCCCACAGCCGCTCGCAGGCCGGGCTGAGATAGGTCGGCGCCTGCGATTCGGGGCGCATAATCCAGAAGACATTGGAGATGGTCTCGACAAGTTCGCGGAAGCGTTCTTCGCTCTCACGCATCGCATCTTCGGCGCGTTTGCGGTCGGTCACGTCGAGGTTGATCCCCCCGTAGCTGACCGGGCGCCCGGCATGGTCGCGGCGCACGCGCACGAAATCCAGAATCCACCGTTCGCCATGTTCGGGATGTATAATGCGGAACTCCTGCCGCCCAATTTCCTTGTCTATAGAACTGAGCAGCTTGTTGTTGGCGTCCACCACGCGCTGTAAATCGTCCGGGTGAATGCGGGTGGCCCACAATTCGTTGGTCGCCTCAGCGGTCTCAGAAAAGCCGAAGAGGTCCCGGTACTCCTTGCTCCAATAGGCGCTGTACGGATCGAACTTGACCTCCCAGACTCCGGCCTTCGCGCCCTCGAGGGCCAGCCGCAGCCGCTCCTCGCTCTCGCGCAGCAGCTCTTCGGCGCGCTTGCGGTCGGTGATGTCGAACCTCAGCCCCTGCATTCGCACCGCCTGTCCCGCCTCATTGTAGAAAGCATGGCCGATGTTGCTCACCCAGCGGACTGAGCCGTCGTGGCGGAGGACGCGGTATTCAATATAGAGGTCGCGCCGCTCGGCCAGACATTTCGCGATGTCGGCCTCGACCCAGTCGATGTCTTGAGGGTGCAACGTGGCGCGCCAGGATTGATAATCCTGTTCGACGCTGTGAGCCTCAGACGAACTCTGGCGGCCGGGCGTCCAGGCGATGATTCCGGAAGCGATGTCCCAATCGAACGACCCGGCGTTGGCGGCGTCCATCGCCATCCGCAAGCGCTCTTCTTTCTCGCGCAGGGCCTCTTCCACCCGCTTGCGCTCGGTGATGTTGATGACGACGCCGACGATCTGTACGGGCCGTCCGCCCGCGTCCCGCACAACCATGGAGCGATCGAGGATGTCGACGTAACGGCCCTCTTTATGGAGCATGCGATACTCGATCGAATGATTCGTCTCCTCCAGAGGCGCGGACTCTTCGGCCAGAATTCTTCCGACTTCCGAACGAAAATGATCGCGGTCATCCGGGTGAATGCGATCGATCCACCATTCGAGTTGCGCCGCCGCTTCTTCCGGTTCGAAGCCGATGAGCTTGGCGAGCCCTTTGCTCCGCTCGGAACTGTTATCCTGGATGCTGCATTCGTAGATGGCGCCGTCAAGGGCGTCGAGAGTGATCTGGTAGCGCCGGTTGGCGCGCCGCATATCCTCTTCGGCCAGTTTGCGTTCGGTGACTTCCTGCGCCACGCCCAGAATCTGCAAGGGGCGCCCGTCCGCGTCGCGCTTGAAGACCATCTCGCGGCCGGCGACCCATCGCCATTGGCCGTCGCGATGCTTCATCCGGTACTCGACTTCGATGATGGAGCCGTCCGGCGCATCTCTAAGCGTCTCGAAATGCGCGAGGGCGCGCCGCCAGTCATCCGGGTGCAGCAAGAGGGGCAGGAAATCCGCGCCCATGGCCGTCAATTCATCCACCGTGTAACCAAGCATAGAGGACAGCCTGGGGTTGTTGAAGAGGTTGCGCCTCTCTTTCAGGTCGTAGATGTAAATGCCCGCGGGGACGGCGTCGATCAGGCTTTGAATGAACCTCTCCTTTTCGCGCAACTCCTCCTCAACGTGTTTGCGATCGGTGATGTCCACGTTGACGCCGACAAACCGCGCGGGCTGGCTCTTTTCGTCACGATAGACTATCCCCCTGGAGAGCCCCCACTGCACGCAGCCGTCGGGGCGTATTTTGCGGTACACCACCTCGTAAGGCGCCTCGCCGTCCAGAGCGCGCCTTCTGGCGCTGATGACGGATTCGCGGTCATCCGGATGGATGAGCGCGAGGAAGGCTTCGTACGTGCCGCCGAACGACCCCGGCGGCATACCCGACATCTGCTCGCCGGAACCCGACCAGGCGACTCGCCCCGTGGCGAGGTCGGTCTCCCAGGCGAACGCGCTGGCGGCCTCCATCGCCAGATTCAGCCGCTCTTTGCTCTCGCGCAGAGCCTCCTCGGCCCTCCTGCGCTCGGTGATGTCAATCTCCACGCCGTCCCAGACTATAGAGCCGTCGGAGAGGCGGCGTGGCGAGGACGATAGCTGCGACCAGCGCAGTTCGCCGCTCGGCGTGAGGAACGGCGTCTCGAACCGGAAAGCGGTGAAGTCGCGCAGCGCGGAGTCTTCGGCCTCGACCAGTCGATGGCGGTAATCTTCAGGTATGAGGTTGTAGAGTTTGTTGGCGTCGGCCATCGCCTCTTCCGACGTCACGCCCCTGAGCCTCTCCACGTTTTCGCTGATGTAAAGGAATCGCCGCGAGCCTTCGGTGGAGCGGCGCATCTGATAAATCAATCCGTCGGAAAGATTGGCGGCCAGCGTATGCACACGCGCTTCGCTCTCGCGCCGAGCCTCTTCGGCCAGCTTGCGTTCGGTAATGTCGATGGTGATGCCGACCATCAGCGTCGGGCGCCCCCGGTCGTCGTGCAGCGTGAGGCCGCGCAGTTCCAGCCAACGCGGCGATCCGTCAGCCCCGGACGAGCAGTACACCATCTGCGCGTCCTCGCCGCGGCGAACCGCATTGATCGCGTCCGCGGCGCGCGCGCGGTCGTCTGGCGCCAGAGTCTTCAACCACCCCTCGGCCGTCGGCTTGAAGTCGCTGGGCCGGCGGTCGAAAAGCTCGTACATCTCATCGGACCACCTCACCTCGTTGGTAATCAGGTCCCATTCCCATGCGCCCCCGTTCATGGCGGCGATGGCCAGTTTCAGCCGCGATTCGTTCTCGCGCAACGAATTTTCGATCTGCTTTCGCCCGGAGATGTCCACCACGCTGCCGATTACGCGCGTCACGCGCCCCGTCTCGTCGCGCAACAGTCTGCCCCGATCCCAGACCCAAAGGTATCGCCCGTCTTTATGGCGGATGCGGTACTCCAACGAATAGCCGTCCGTCTCATCCGTCCTCTGCTCCAACGACACTTGATTGAGCATCCCATTCACACGATGGGCTTCGTCGGGATGAATCAATGTTCTCCACCAGTCGTGGGTTCCGGCGCTCTCGCTATCGTCGTAGCCCAGCACAGCGCCGAAACCGGGACTGCGTTCGACGCTATTTGACGCCGGGTTCCGGTCATACACATAGCCGTTCGCAGCGGCCTCGGCGACGGTGAAGCGCTCGTTGGCGAGCCTCAGCGCATCTTCGGCGCGCCGGCGGTCAGTGACGTCGTTCAGCGTTCCAATCCATGAGATAGGAGAAGAAGGGGAGGGATGGCCGTTCGATTCCGCGCCTGCGAAGAGCGGCACGCCGCGCGCGCTGTAATGGCGGTATTTGCCGCAGCGGGCGAATAATCTGAATTCGACCTCGAATGGGCCCCGCGGCTCGCGCGACCGCCTCCAGACCGCTCGCAGAGCCTCGCGGTCATCCGGGTGAACAGTGCCTATCCAGCGGCCGCCGGCCAACTCCTGCGAGGGAACGCCTGTGACCTCAGACCACCATTCCCAACACTTGTCGCTGATCCCGTTCGCATCCGCCGTCCAGACCAACTGCGACGAGGCCTCGACCAGCGCGCGGTAGCGCGCTTCGCTCTCGCCGAGCGCCTTCTCGGCCTCGGTCCGGACGTGAATATCGACGCTGAAACCGACCCACTCCTGGATGACGCCGCCCTCGTCACGCAGCGGAACCGCGCGACACATATGCCAACGGTAATCGCCGTCGGTGCGCAGGTAACGGTGACGCGATTCATGAGGCGCGCCGGCGAGGACGGCCTGATTCCATCCGGCCCCGAGGCGCGACATGTCGTCAGGATGAACCACCGACAGCCATCCGGCGCCGAGGCTCTGTTCGAACGTCAGCCCCGTCAGTTCCGTCCAGTAGCCGTTGATGTAAGTGACAGACCCCGTGGCGTCGCCCATCCAGGCGACGCCGGGCAGCGTTTCGACCAGCCGTTTGAACCGCCGATCGCTGGCGGTGAGCGCCTCCTCGACCTGCCGTCGCTCGTTCACCTCGCGCTGCAGGTCGGCCAGCCGCTCTTCGAGCATGATGTTCTTGATCGCCAACTCTCGCCTCTGCTCCTCGACTTCGCGCTGCAAGGCCGCCTTCTCGATGGCGTTGACAATGACCCGCCCCAACATCTCGGCGTTGACCCAGCTCTTTTCCAGAAAATCGTGCGCGCCGTATTTCATAGCGTCGACGACGACTTGCGTATCGCCTACTTCGGCCAGCATGACCACCGCGCAGGGGAGACTTCCGGATTTATCCGCTAGCGCCTGCAGGACCTCAAGCCCGTTCATATCGGGCAGCCTGAAATCGAGCAGCACGCAATCCGGCATGTGACGCTGGCAAATCGCAAGCGCCTTTGCGCCTGTCGCGGCTTCCAAAATTTTGTGCCGGCGACCCTGGCCGCGCGTCAGATGGCGTTTGTAAATGGCGATGTCTTCAGGAGCGTCATCCACGATTAAGATCAATGGTCGCTTCGCAATCATGGCTCTCCGCCTTCAAGGTTCGTTGTGGGGACTTTTTGAACTTATAGGACTTATGGGACCTGTGGAGCTTATGAGATTTATAAGTCCCATAAGCTCAATAGGTCCCATAGGTCCCATTCAGACACACGCAGAATCCTGATTTTAGGCCCACTTGCCGCCGGCCGCCAAATTCAAAACTTTTTGCCGGCCTTGCGAGCCCGCTACGATTGTTGCCTCTTCAATTTCATTCTTGACCGCATATTTTAGAGTGGTTTGCGATTGCGTGTACGGGAAAGTGGCTCCCGGTACCGTACCGCTCACATGTCAGTATCGGACAAAGCCACAATATGGCGATTAAACAAATCGCCCCACACCGTACAGGCGCCTGCAATCCGATCAAAATCCGCCGGCCGAGGTCGCTCCACCCACCTCCACCCTCCTCCACCCTCCACATGGATACAGTCTGACCGCCGTAACTTTGGAAGAAAGAGCGCCCCGATCCGGGGCCGCACGCCATATGCCTGATTCAAATGGCGCGTAATAATTTTGTCCGCCCACAGACCTGAGCTAGCACCCTCCGCTAGCGGCGGCTCCCCTTGCGGAGTCAGGGGAGTAATGTACATAGGGACGGAGGGACGGAGGGGTAGAGAGAAAGAGAGATTGGGAGACAGAGAGAGTTTTCGATCCTTCCTTCTCTACACCTTCCAATCTCCGGGCCTCCCAGTCCCCCCACTCTTCAGACTCCACCTTTTCCAACTCTACAATCCCTCCATCTCCCTGTCTTTCCGCCTCTCCTTCCTTCCAGTTGACGGCGCCTGTGCGCGACACTCCCAGGAGGTCTTCGACGAGTCCCGCTTGTGTTCGCGCGGCGCGTTCGATTATTTCAGCCGCGCGCGTCACGTCTTCCATGTTTTCGGCCTGCCTTCGCAACACCCACGACCACCCGAGCAAGGTGTTGAGCTGGGCGCGCAACCTATATGAGGTCATCGCTATAAATTCATCTTTTGCGCGCGCCACGTTTTCAGCCGCCTCGCGCAGCTTCCGCTCCCGGCGCAAACAAAGGCGATTTTCGACGGCGATTGAAACCACGAGGGCGAGTTGCGCCAGTTCGGCTTCGTCCTGCTCCGTGAAATCGCCGTCGTATTTATCCGACAATTGAATCGCCCCCAAATTGCGCCCGTAAGCGCTGTCGCGGCTGCTGAGCGGCGCGGCCAACCAGCCGCGCATATCCAGCCCGGGCGCCATCTGCGGCTTGCGCGCCGCGGACACTTCGCGCAAACAGGCGATCTCGCGCGGCGTCGCGACTTCATGCAGGCCGGTTATTTCGCGCAAGCAGGCCAGCCATCGCAGCGTCTCAACCTCGCATGGCGTCACCACTCCTTCAAGAACCCGCGGATGGCAATGCGCCTCATAGGTATCATGAGTCTTTTGCCAGTCGAGGCGCCATTCCAACTCGGCCTGCGTCAACCGCATCGTCTGGTTCAACCGGCAAACCAGCGACGAGAACCACGTCCCGCGCCGTCCGGCGCCGGCGCCGGCGGCTTCTTGCGCATACTTTTCTGAAAGCGACATGGCGCTGGCGGCCGGATCGATCAAGTAGAGCGTGCCAGGATTCAAACTGGCCACCGCCTGATGCGCGCCGATCAATTCTCGGGCTTCTCTCGCCGCGACCTGTAAAATCTCGTCGAGGGACTCGGCGGAATTAATGACGACCGCGAACCGGACGAGTCCCTCAAGCGCGCGACTGCGCCGCCGTTCGTCGGAGAGAGAACGCACGATCTCGCCGGCGTCAAGACATTGACGCAGCAACATTTTGATATTCGCCAGCAGGAATTCCGGCGTCGCCGGTTCGAGCAGGTAACCGTCGGCGCCCTCTTCTAAAGCGCGCGCCCGCTTCTCACTGCCGACGAAGGTGGACGACAGAAGCAAGACCAGGGGCGGGGCCGCTTGCGAAGAGAACGCCCTATCGACCTTGATCCTACGGAGCGCCTCGAACCCGCTCCAGTCAGGGAGGTCGGCGCTCAGCAGGACGAGTTGCGGGGCTGAAGCGGACGCCAACCGCAGCGCCTCGGCGCCCGTCCTGGCTTCGATGACTCTGTAACCGGCCTCCCGCAATATACGGCTTTTAGCGTAGAGTCCGACTTCG
>DATEMG010000659.1:0-10300 GCA_035275805.1 Blastocatellia bacterium | reverse complement strand
TTCCGACGCGCTGAAAGCCGCCACTGCTTCATTGCCGCGACGACTCCATCTGCCCTGCTCGACGCAGAACGCGTCAATCGGGATTCTGCCCGATTTCGGCGGGACGATCAGGTCGAGCGCAAGAACACGATCCTGTTGGCCTCCTTTGACGATGTCGCCGGCCTGAACGAAAACATCCTGGCTAGACCTGTTCTGGATGGTCAGTCTGTTCACGTCGCCGGTTTCGCGCACGATGACCAACTTACGCTTCATCGCCTCCTGCAAAGTCAGCGGGGCTCGGCTTTGAGATTGTCCCGCGTCGTGCAACAGAAAGATCGTCAGGTTCTTATGCGTGTACGGCCCGCTCACGGCGTAGTCGGCCACAGGCGGCGCCTGTGACTGTTCGCGTTGCCCTTGCGCAGTCATCGCTACGACAAGCGCGACACAGAATGCGATCAAAAATAATCCGGCGGTGAAAGTTCGTCTCTGCATTTTTACCTCCTTAATTTGAGACGTGAATTTCAAGGGAGCGAGTTTGTAGTTTCGTCTTCAGGCGTCTTTGTTAAATACGCCAACCGCCTGAAGGCGGAACTACAAACCTACTTCGCCATGTAGTTCCGAAGAGGATCAAAGATAGAGTCGTCCGTCCGATCTTCCGTCCTCGATTCTCTTCATTTGACTATGAACCGCGATGGAGTGAGCGCCACTCGCGCCTCCGGGTTGTAGTAGTCATATAGCGCAGACGGCGCAGTCTGCGCCTTGACGCCGTAGCGCGGCTTGAATTTGAACGAGAATTTCAGGCCACCCGCTTGCGGCCACAGATAAGCGATCACGCGGTCGGGCAGGACGTCGTAATGGTTCAAGCGCCAATCCGATTCCCGCGCCGCCAGTTCGAGCGATTCGCGGTCGACGTCGGCGCCCGGCGGCAGCCCGATCTCTGCGAGCATCATTCCGTAACCCCGATGCCCGACGCGTTCGGCCGTAACCGCGCATACGATCGAGTCGCCGATCTTCGCTTCGAGCTTGTCGTAATTCACCGACAGGCGCAGCGCGCTCGAATTGCGAAGCTTGATGTTTTCGCGCCGCCCCGCAGCGCCCTGCTCCCAAGGCTCGTAATGCGTTTCGACAACCTGCGCCGACGCCCGGGTCGAATCGCCCGAGCGCCGGATTTCAACGCGGTTGTTACCCCGGCTGAGGGACGATGAAAGGTCTACAGTGATCGGATTGCTCAATTGCCCGGCCGGCGGCATAGCGACCGAAGAGACGCGCTTTCCGTTGACGACGATCTCGGCCCCGCCCGTCGCGCCTGACATTGCGGCCTCTCCTTCGTTCAGGCCGATGAGCGTATCGAGCACATTGATCGTCGCATGAGTCGAGAGCCACACGCCGAAGCGATCCTTATTGCGCAGCAAAAAGAGCAGCCCGCGATTGACTAGCGAATCCGCTTTATCCCGCTCTCCCGCTCTACCGACCTCAGCCGCGACCGCCCGTTTCAGGGCGTTGACCGACAGGGCCGTCGTTTCGATTCTTCCCGCAAGTCCCCAACCATGAAACGGTGTATTTGACTCCAGGTTCCAGTAACTTGTTCCGGCCTCTTCACGAGCCAGCGTTAGCAGTTTCGTGACGGCATTCTCAGCGCCACTCTTTTCGCCTGCGTCCATCGCGGCGAGCGCGTAGGAGGCGATCAGGTAAGGCTCGTCGATCTCTTCGATCCGCTTCGCCAGGTAATCAAGAGAGCGGCTCAGCGCGACGGCGAAATCTTTGTCGGCCTTCGCCTCTTTGCTCTTCTCAATCGCCAACACTCGGGCGATGAAGGCTGTGTTGAGCGCCGAGCGCTTCGCGTCTTCCTTTTCGTTCCAGTAACGCGGCGCCCAGCGCCCGTCGCGCTCCTGGCTGCCGAGAATGAATTTTCGCGCGCCGGCGATCACGTCTTCGTCAACGCCGATGAAATCGGAGGCGTCGTTCAGGAAGCGCAGCGCGTAAGCCGTCAACGCCAGGTCAGCCTCACCGCGCCCCCAATAACTGAAGCCGCCGTTTTCGGCGCGATAGCCTAGCAACCGTTCGTAGCCCGCCTGCGCGTAGCGCCGCGCCTTCTCGGCGATCTTTTGCGTCTGGGCCGAGAGCTTTTCGCTCTGAGGTTCGAGGTAGCGCAAAATCATCACGTTCGGATAAGTCGAAGAGATGGTTTGTTCGGCGCAGCCATAAGGCCGCTGCAAAATGCCCTCGATCCCTTCCAGCGCGTGAGCCATCAGGTTGGGATAAATCTTCAGGTCGGCGCGGACCGAGTCTTTGATCGCTTCCATCGGGACGACGACGTCGAGCGATCCGCTGGCGCCGAAGACTCCGCTCGCGGTCTGCGCAACCTCTTCGCCGTCTGGATGAACGCCGACCGGCTTTTCAACGGCGTCGCTCGCATCGGAACCGAAGGCCGTCACGCGCTGCTTGCCGTCTTTGACCGAAGCGATGGCGCGGAAGTCGAAGACCACCTGACCGGCGTCTCCGGCTTTGACCTCGGCGCGTTTGCGCGCCGCGCCGAGCAGTTCGAACCAGCTTTCCGGCTTGAACTCGGCGTTGACGGTCTGCGATTTGTCCAGGTAGTTGCGCAAGACTACGGGCAGCGAAATCTCGTCGCCTTCAGTCAGTACTTTCGGCGGGTCGAGTTCGGCGAAGAATGGTTGGAAGGCCTGGAACTCCTTTTCGGCGACCCCGATCTCGCCGTCAACCGTCGAGCCGACGACCGACAACTTCCAGGTCGTGATGTTGTCGGCGAGCTTGAATTTCAAATGCGCGCGGCCCTGTTTGTCGGTTTCGATCTGAGGCTGCCAGAGCAGCGTTTCCGGGAAGTATTCGCGCAAACGCGGAGTGGCCATCTGCTGGGGCGCCGCGCCGGGTATTCTCGCGCCGGATCGGACAACAGTTGAAACCTCCGCGCCTTGAGTCATCATGCGCGGGACGTCGGCCATAACCGTGACGGTTTCAGTCACACCGCCGGCCTCGAGCGTCACATCGACCCTGGTCAAATTCGACGAATAGACCGGCACGTCAGTGAAGACCGAAGATTTGAAGCCCGTCGCGACAAAGCGGACTTCGTAAATTCCCGGCGCAAGACCGCTCAGCAAATAAGCGCCGTCGCTATTGGTCCTTGCTGACCAGACCGATCCACTGTTGGTGTGCGTGGCCGTCACAGCCACGTTCGAGATGATTGCGCTGAGCGGGTCAATGACGGTTCCGGCAATTGCGCCGCCTTCGCCCGGGAAACTGACTATCTTCGGCTTCGTCTGACCGGCGATTTTTTCCGCGGCCTCTTTCGCCGACTCTTCGGCGACTAGTTGCGAGAAATTGGTCAGGTCAAAATCGTCATACGTCGCCGCTTTGCCGTCCGCGCCCAGACTGCGGATTGCGACGTTCGCGATCTGCTGAGTGACAGGGGTGATCTCGGTCTTCGGCTTCGGCTTCTCGCCGTAACGCGCTTGGTCGAATAGCGTCACGCGGTCGGAGTATTGCGATGCTGTTTTGAAAGTCGCGTAGTAGCGGGCGCCCCAGCCGTCGCGAAGTTCATCGAGGTCGATGCCCGATGGTTTCAGGGCCCCGCGCAACTGAGTTTCGTTTTGCGGGATCGACTTCGTCTCTCTGAAACGCGCAGTAAGGGCGCGATTGATTCGCGCTCTGATTTCGGCGGTGTATTCGATCAGGCAGGAGCTGAGAATGAAATCGTCCGATTTCCAGATCTCCCGCACATCATCGAATCGCCCGTTCGGCCCGCCGCTTTTGACGCGGACCGAATAATTGTTCATCTCAACTCCGAACTCGAATCTATACGGATTGCCCCAACGGTCGATGAGCGCGCCGACGTCAACGGCCTCGCGCGACAGCAATTCGCGCTTCAGCGTTTCGCGGTCCCGAATGAAGCCGCCGGTTCGCGCATGATGGTTTTCGACCGTTCGCGCGATGGCGGAGGCGATGTGGGTGAAGTATCGCCAGGATTTGCTGAACGCGCTGAAGTCATCGTCCGTGCCGAAACGTTTGTCAGGCCCGGCGGAGATCAACTCGAATATGTCGTCGATCGTTTCGGTCGAGAATTTCGGCCTGTATGGCGTCCCCCAAGGATCGCGCATTTCGTCAAGCTCGACTCCGGCGACCAACATCTGCCGCCGCCAGATCGCCTCGTCAACCGGGTAGATCGATTTCAGCGTGTAGTGCGATAAGAGCGCAGCCTCGACGGGCTTGAGCCTGGCCGAGATCGCGTCTTTGAAAACCTCTTTCGCGTCGGTCTCGAACTTGCCGTCGCCGAAGAGCGCCGGGCGGTAATAGCCGTAATCATTTTGATTGAGCAAAATCTCCGCAACCAGTTCCAGCCCTTCGGGCAAAGGCTTTGAGAGATCGATCCGGTCGAGATCGCGTCGAGTGACGCCGGCGAGGCCGTTGCCCACGCCGAGCAGGTCGCGGAAACAGTCGTAAAATCCGAAGCCTCGGTTATTGAACTCCCGATCGGTTCGCGCGCGCTCCTCGATGGCCTTGTCGAAGATTACAACCCCCAGGGCGCTTTCAACTGAGCGGCCTTGCGGGGTAAGAACACGCAGGTCGGCGCGAGCCTCGTCGCCGGGCCGGTACGTAGCCCGGTCGAATTTCACGTCCAGCTTCAGCTCACGGTCGCGCGGATAGAGAACCGTGGCGACGGCGCCCGGGTCGTATCTTTCGCCACCGTCACTGAAAACAGGATAGGCGTCGATCATCAACTCGCCGCTGAATTCCTGATTGAATGGGAAAACGATCTCCGCGCGGCCCTCTTTCAATTGAACCGCGCGAGTGGCCAGCAGCTGGGCGCCGCGCATCAGATCGACTATCCAGTTCGCGCTCGGCGAATTGGAAGTCAGCCGAGCTTTGATCGGCTCGTCTGCTCGATAGAGCGTCTTGTCGATCTCGACGCGCGTTGCGGGCGAGGAGCGTATCCAGTATTTGTGAACGTTGCTCCCCGACCTGCCCTGACCATCGCGCGCGATGAGCTTTAAACTCAGAGTTTGGTTTTCTTCGGTTTTGCCGACGTCGAGCGAAGCGACTTTAGCGACGCCGTAGCGATTGCTTTTGACAGTCGTCAGAAGCTGTTCGACATTTCCATTTCTGGCCTTCGACTCATCATCATCTTCGGCCCCGAAGGTTTGATTGACCATCACCTCGCACTCGGCCGGGGAGCCGTCAGCGTAAAATGTCGAGATATAAAATTGGAGCGGCAGGCCCTCGCTGACTCTGCCACGCTCAATCAAATAAATATGAATCTGCTCTTCGGTCACGCGCAGGTCGAAGCGCCGCTGTTCGGTGCGGCCCGTGGTCAGATCGGTCAGGTAGGCGGCGTAGCTCAGATCGCGGAAGCGCGAATACGAGTCCGGCTTGAAGTCTTCGTGCTCTTCCGCGAGATCGATGTGGGCGACGAAGCGCCCGTCATCATCGAGCGCGCCTTCGTATTTCTCGCCCTCCTCAGTCTCCCATTTCTGCTCGCGGTAATTCCAGCGGCGTTCGGTCTCGCGGACGACACGCGCGCGGCCACGTTTGACCGCATGGCCGAAAAGGTAATCGGCGCGAACCTCGACCTCGGCGTTCTGTCCGGGCAGGTAATAGCCGCGATCGGGTTTGACGTTGACGACGAAATTGGGCAGGTCGTAGCGGCTGATTTTGATACCACTTGATCCCCATGCCCTGCGCGGACTTTCTTCGCCTATGTGGGCATCGATGTTGTATTCGCCCAATCGCGCGCCGTCCGGAATCCGCCAATCGACATTGGCGACGCCGAACCTCGAAGTTTTGAAATCGGCGCGGAAGACGGTTGTCGACTCCATGTCGGAAATCTTCAGCTTGCCGTCAACATTCGCCCACGCCTTCCGGTCTCGATCCAGAGCGAGAACGCGGACGCGCAGCGACTGCCCGGGCTGATAAAGAGGCTTGTCAGTGCTGACCAGGATCCGGTTCGAGTAGATTGGGCTGACCTCTTCCTTGGCTTCTTGTAAAAAGCCGTCGCGCCGCGCGGCGACTTTGATCTCGACGTCATCTGCTTTGAGCGGGCCGGGCAGTTTGAATTCCAGCAACGCCTCGCCGACGGAATTGGTCACGCCCGACGATTTCAAATCGCGCTTATCGTCGCCCTCTTCGTAAGCCATCCCGGCTTCCACATTCACGCCGGGGACAGGTTTCCCGGTCAGTGGATGCTGCGCGCGCGCGCGAATTGTGTACTTCGGCTCTTTTCCCACTTCCTCCGGCGCCGAGACCAGCAGCCGGAAAATGTCTGGCGCGATCTCGGACAGCGAGATGAGACCGGAGACTGATTCAGTCTCTTTGCCTGAAGAATCAGTCGCGGCGATTTCGTAACGGAGCCTATGCCAGAGCAACCCACTGACGTCGTAATCACCCGCGCCGATTTTGACCATCGGGACGGTGGAGACGCTGGAACCTGACGGAACCGAAGCCTCGATCATCGCCGTCGCGCGGACCGAATCACGTGGGTCAATCAGTTCCAGCTTGATTCGCGCGGTCAACGCCGAGGCGCTGGAATTTTCAACCGCGAGCGAGACGACCGCCCCTTCTTTCTTTAATGAAAACTTCGTGGCCGATTCATTAACGCCCAGGGCGACGCTGCCGGCCGAAAACCTGGCGGCGAAGATCGAAGCCGAAAAAAGACACACCAATATCGAGCCGATCAAACGATAGCGCATAACGACTACCTCATGTTTTCCGGTGGTGAGGTTATCCCAGTATCAGCCCGAGGCCGCCGAAGCGATGGGCCGCGCCGCCGCGCGTTTTACAGTGAGTGTCTGTGATCAATGGCGGCCTGCTCGTGAGTAGAACGTGAGGCGCCAGCAGGCTTGCAGAAAAAGCTGATTGATTTTTCAGCCCAGGATTGAGTGCGCTCCTATGCGTGATTACGATGTGATTACTATGAAAGCTAAGATCATCAAAAGTAGTCACAAACCTCTCTATCACCGCGCGCGGGCCATTGGCCCCTCAGCGCCCTTCGGGGCGCCGCTGCCGCCGCGTCGCGCCAGCGTGATTTCGGCCAGGATCGCCAGGGCGATCTCCTCTGGCGTTACCGCGCCTATGTCCAACCCTATCGGCGAATGAACGCGGCGCAGATGTTCGGCCCCCACGCCCTCGCGACGCATATGCTCGCGGATCGTGGTCGCGCGGCGACGGCTGCCGATCATTCCGATGTAGCGGGCAGGTTTCTCTATCACTTCGCGCAAACAGATTTCGTCATGCCTGTGGCCGCGCGTTACGATCACCACGTGCGAAGCCTGTGTGATCTTCAGCGCCTGCAGGGCTTCGGTAAAATCGCCGGTGATCAGGCGAACGCCGTGATCGGGAAATTTCTCAAGCGATGAGAACTCGGGCCTGTCGTCGATCACGGTGATTTTAAAATTGAGCATCGCGGCGGCCTTTGCGACGGCCTGCCCCACGTGGCCTCCGCCGCAGATGATCAATTCCAGCGGGGGTCGCGAGATTTCAAAAAGCAGTCGCGCGTCGTACGTTCTCCTCTCGACATCATCGGCCCCGAGTTCGCCCTCAGGCGATGCGACCAATCCACCCAATCCATTCAGATGAGCGACGGCTATCTCCTGCCGCTCGTCATTCATCAGCGCGACGGCGTGGCGCGCGGCGACCTCGTCGAGCGCCCGATCCCCGAGCGAGCCTCCGGCGGTCGCGCCGCCATCTTTGACCAATAGCCGAGCGACATGTGTCGCGGGACGCCCGTCAGTTTCCATAAGGGAGACAACGCACATGGCCTCGCCGTCGGCGAGCGCATGTTTCAATGCGGATGATATTTCAGTTGCGGATAGCATAGCGGTTGGTGGTTGGCGGTTGGTGGTTGGCGCCTGGTGGTTGGCGCCTGGTGGATTTCGAATGACCAGGCGCCAACCATCAGCCACTGACCAACGTTAATTCCAGACTTCGATGAAGACCTCCATGTCGCCGCCACAGATCATTCCCTCTTCGTCGGGAGGGACATCGGGATTGTCGCGCAGGCTGAATTTGCACAGGCGCGGCTTGTTTTCGGCCAGCGCCTCGCGCGCTTCGGCCCAGACGTCGGCCTCGACGCAGCCGCCGCCGACAGTGCCCATCATCCCGCCGTCTTCAAAAACCAGCAGCTTGGCGCCCGTGCGCTGAGGCGTCGAACCGGAAGTCGCCACAATAGTCGCCACCGCGAGTTTCCTCTTCTCGCTTTGCGCCCTGCTGATCTCTTCATATACCTCGCTCTGCGTCAGTAAACTCATAGCTCGTTTAGATTGTTTCGTGATTACTCTTACCGGATCACCGGATCGGATATCGGAAATCTTGTAAATCAGGCTTCAATCATAACGCAAGCCCGCCAAACCGACATATGATACTATGAGTCGAATTACCTGAACGCACTGATGAATGAGATGAAATCTAAGGTTCAAAAAATAGGTTTTGTCAGCCTCGGCTGCCCGAAAAATCTGGTGGACAGCGAGGTGATGATGGGACAACTGAAACAACATGGCTACGAATTGACCGCCGACCGCGAGGCCGCCGACGTGATCGTCGTCAACACCTGCGGGTTCATTCAATCGGCCAAGGAAGAGTCGATCAACACGATCCTCGAAATGGCGGAGTTGAAAGATTCCGCCAACCTGAAGCGGCTGGTCGTCGCCGGCTGCCTGGTCGAACGCTACCGTCGCGACCTGCTCGACCAGTTGCCGGAAATCGACGCCGTGCTCGGCACCAGCGAGATCGAGAAGATAGTCGCGGCTGTAGATCCGGTGGCCGTGGACGCCCAGGATGCGGCCTTCGTGTCCTCCAACACCTGGATGTCGCGCGGGCTGCCGACTTATATCTATGACGAGAACGCGCCGCGCCTGCTGGCCACGCCGAAGCACTTCGCTTACGTCAAGATCGCCGAAGGCTGCGACCACACCTGCGCGTTTTGCGCGATCCCGCAAATGCGCGGGCGCTACCGTTCGCGCCGCGCCGGATCTATCCTGCGCGAGGCCGAGCAACTTGCGGCGGCGGGCGTCAAAGAGCTTGTGCTGATCTCGCAGGACTCGACGCAATATGGGTTGGATCTGGGGATAAAGGATGGCCTGGCCGATCTGTTGCGGTCGTTGGCGCGCACAGGCGGCATCGAATGGATTCGAGTGATGTATACCTATCCGAACTCTTTGAGCGACGCGACGCTCGCGGCGATGGCCGAAGAGCCGAAGGTCTGCGACTACCTCGACATGCCGTTGCAACACGCCAGCGCCGCCGTTCTGAAGCGGATGCGCCGCGGCGGCAACCGGCAATCGCTCGAAAAACTACTCGACCGCGCGCGCCGCTTCGTCCCCGACATCACGCTGCGCACAACGTTCATCGTCGGATTTCCCGGCGAGACCGACGAGGATTTTGAAGAACTGATGGGTTTCGCGCGCGAGGTCGAATTCGACCGCATGGGCGTCTTCACCTATTCCGACGAAGAGGGCACGCATGGATACGAACTCGGCGACAAGGTTCCGGCGGGCGTAATGAGGCGGCGGCGCGCAAAGCTGATGCGCCAGCAGGCCGCGATTTCAAAACGGCGCAACAAGTCCCTGATCGGGACGCGGTTCAGGGCGCTGCTCGAGGGCGTCTCGCAAGAGAGCGAACTGTTGTTGCAGGCCCGATTGGAGTCTCAAGCGCCGGAGGTCGACGGGCACGTGTTGATCAACGACGCCCCGGAAGGTTTCGTGGGCAGGCCGGGCGATTTCATCGAGATCGAGATCACCGAAGCGCACGATTACGATCTGGTTGCGCGAGTTGTTTGAACACCACGATGGCTCAGAATACCCCCTTCGATTCTAAACGCGGCAAAGCTCTCAAGGTCGAGAACGCAGCCGATTTCATAGCGGTCTTCGTCGCCACGGGTTTCGGCTCCGGCTTCATTCCGTTCGCCCCAGGCACGTGGGGGTCAATCGTCGGGTTGCTGGTCGCTTACGGATTGATCGCGGCCTTTGGCTCCGACGCGTTATTTCTGCAAAACATCCTGATCGCCGCCGGCCTGGTCCTCGCCGGCCTCGGCGTCTGGGCGAGCGATCGCGCCGAAAAGATTTTCGACCGCAAGGACGCGAGCCAGATAGTGATCGATGAGGTCTTCGGCCAGATCATTTCATTCATATTCATCGCGCCTTATCTGGCTGGGATGGGCGCGAGTTGGCGGTGGTGGATGATTGCCGGCTTCGCGCTTTTCCGCGCATTCGATATTTTCAAACCGTATCCTATCAACAGGCTTCAGGGGTTGTCCGGCGGGCTCGGCGTGATGATGGACGACGCTCTCGCCGGCGTCTATGCCGCTGTGGCGCTG
>DATEMG010000658.1:0-2707 GCA_035275805.1 Blastocatellia bacterium | reverse complement strand
GGCCTACGATGTGGCCGATTTCGTGGCCGAGCACGCTGGCCAGTTGCGCTTCGCTTTGCGTCGCGGCCACCAAGCCCGTGTGCACGTAGACTCGCCCGCCGAGCGTCGCAAAGGCGTTGATCGCTTTGTCATCGACGACGTAGAAGCGCCAGGGAATGTCAGGCCTCTCGGAGGCGCGCGCCAGCCGCTGGCCCACCGAATTGACATATTCGTTGATCGAGCGGTCTTCGACCAGGCGGGTCTGTTTTAGAAGCTCCTGGTGGACCTGCTCGGAGAGTTTCAACTCGTCATCCTCGGAGAGATAGCCTTTGTTCGAGTAAGTGCGATTGCGGTATTTGTCGTAGGGGTTCGACTGGGCGACAACGTTTACAAAGAGCGCGCCGACGATCATGACAGCCAATATCCTCGGCGATCTACGAATACTATTCATCATGATGATTTCATCCTCCCTTCATTTAGCAAAGCGATCGCATGCGGCAGCAGGCGGGCAATGGCTTGAAAATTTTCACGCGCGCCGCGCACGCTGCCGGGCAGATTGACGATCAACGTCCGGCCGCGAACGCCGCACACCGAACGGGACAGCGCGGCTAGCGGCGTAATCTTCACGCTCTCGGCCCTCATCAATTCGGCCAACCCCGGCGCCTCGCGTTCGATCACGTCGCGGGTGGCCTCCGGCGTAATGTCTCGCGGGCCGAGTCCGGTTCCACCCGTCGTTAAGATCAGATTCGCCGCGCTGTCGTCGGCGTAATGCCGCAGCAGCGCCGCGATCTGTTCGCGCTCGTCGGGAAGAATTTCGGTCGCGACGACCTCCGCTTGGAGCGATTGCAACTCGGAGACTACAGCCGGGCCTGACAAATCCTCGCGCTCCCCGCGCGAGGCCGAATCGCTGATGGTCAATACTACCGCCTTGATTGTCTGGTTATTGCTCACTGACATAGGGGTAGCGGAAGTTTAATGGGTTGGGGCGGGGGATTCAACAAGGAAGGATGTTTGTAGCCCCGCCTTCAGGTGGAAAATGGTTGGTAATCGCCACTTTCCGCCTGAAGGCGGCGCTACAAAACATTATTGCCGTTCAATTTCCGAGAGATTTTTGAGCGTGACGCCGGAGCGCAGACTTTCGATCATTCGACGAGTGACAATGAACAGCGGCTTTGGCAAATCATCGAGGTCGTACCAATCCCAGCCATCGCACTTTTCCGGCTCCGCCAACTGCGGCTCGCCAGTGGGCGCTTCGCAAACGAAATCGACATCGATGTAATGCCGCTCGCCGTCTTCGCGTTTAAAAACGTAATTGCCTATCGAGAGCAATTTTAAATCGGCGATCTCCAGCCCGGTCTCTTCGCGGACCTCTCGCCGGGCGGCCTGTTCAAAGCTCTCGCCGAACTCGATGTGCCCGCCCGGGGCGGCGTAATAACCTTCGCCGTGCGACCCGCGCCGGCGTCCCAACAACACGCGCCCGCGCCGCATCACCAGAACGCCCATACCGACTTGTGGTCTTCGATCTGTCATCTCTTTCTACCAGCCCAATCAATCACGCGTTCGTAGAGCTTCTCGTATTGCGGGATCACGATCTCGGTATTGAACCGTTCGACCGCCCACGCGCGGCCTCGCGCGCCCATCCGCCGCCTGTTTTCACCCGACAGAATATCGACGGCGAGGTCGGCCATCGCCCGCGTGTCTCCGACCCCGACCAGGTAGCCCGTTTCGCCGTCAAGCACGACTTCCGGCAGTCCGCCGACGCGAGTTGCGATCACCGGCGTCTCACAGGCCATCGCCTCCAGCGCGGCCAGGCCGAACGACTCGGTCTCACTCGGCATCAACAACAGGTCGGAGACCGAGAGATAATCGGCGATGTTCGGAATCTGCCCGGCGAAGATCACGTCATCGGCGACGCCGTAATCCCGCGCCAGGCCGGCTGCGCCCTCGCGCTCCGGCCCGTCGCCGCACATCACCAGCCGCGCCTTCACGCGCCCGCGCAGTTGGGCCAGCGTGTGAATGCAATCGTTGATGCGTTTGACCGGGCGGAAATTGGAGACGTGAATCAACAGCTTCTCGTCGTTCGGCGCGAGCTTGCGACGCAGATCTTTGTTTTCGCGCCGCCGGTATTCGTTAGCGTTGATGAAGTTCGGAATCACCTCGACGGCGCAATTGCCGAATGCGCGGCAGGTCTCGTCGGCCAGGTATTGCGAGATCGCGGTCAGCGCGTCCGATTGCGCGATCGAAAACCGCGTGATCGGCAGGAAACTTTTGCGCGACCCGACCAGCGTAATGTCGGTGCCGTGCAGCGTTGTGACGAACGGCAGGTAGCGCTTCGATTTGTACATCTCGCGCGCCAGAAAACCGGCAGTCGCGTGCGGGATCGCATAATGCATGTGCAGCGCGTCCAACTTCTCGTTCTCGGCGACCTCGACTATCTTCGACGCCAGCGCCAGGTCGTAAGGCGGAAACTCGAAGAGCGGGTAATCGAAGAGATCGACCTGATGAAACCGCAACCGATCGTTCAACTCGCACAGCCGCGTCGGCAGGGCGTAGCTGATGAAATGGACGTTGTGGCCGCGCTCGGACAGCTCGCGACCCAACTCGGACCCGACGATCCCGCTGCCGCCGTATGTGGGGAAGACTGTAATGCCGATGTTCATAAAGAGTAGGGAGTGGGGAATGCGGAATGCGGAATGCGGAATGCGGAATGCGGATTTTTTACCTCAAT
>DATEMG010000657.1:0-3343 GCA_035275805.1 Blastocatellia bacterium | reverse complement strand
TTCCGGTTTATGGACGGAGTTAATAAAGCGACGGGGAGACTTGGGGACGGGGCGACGGGGCGATTGGGAAAAGGAGAAACAAAATCTTCTTGTCCCCCTGTCGCCCCGTCGCCCCGTCGCTCCGTCGCCTCGCCCACCCGTCTTTTCTTCCCGATTCATAAATCCAAATCTTCACAACCCTCCGTAAAGTCAGACGAAACGCGAGTCAGAGGACTGACTCTGATCATCATTTAATCAAAAAATATATTGAAATGCGTCGATTGACTTGTTTTACAGTGGTCATTGTCTCGACGATCGCGGCGAACGCCTGCCATCGGGTTTCCGGCGGCGCGCCGGCCCTTGCGGCTCCCTGCGAGGTCGCGCTCGCCGCGCATTCTGGCGACGAGAAGATTGATCAGGAGATCGCGCGCCTCCAGCAAGAGATTCGATCAAACGCCAGGCCATTTCAGACGGCGGCGAAGGTTGAAAAGCTCGGTTGGAGATTTGTCGAGAAGGCCCGCGAGAGTTTTGACCCCGGTTTCTACAAACTGGCCGAGCAATGCGCTCTCTGCCTCGATTCCAAACAAGAAGAAAACCAGCGGGGCGGCCAACCGGCTGACAGGCCGCTCTCGACGGCCCGTTCAATTCGCTCGGCGGCGCTGCTGCTGCGCGGCCACGCGCTGCACAACCTGCATCGTTTCGGCGAGGCCGAAAAGATCGCGCGGGAGTTGGTCGAAACGCGAGGGCTGGCCTACGACTTCGGGCTGCTCGGCGACGCGTTGATTGAACAGGGCAAGACGGATGAAGCGGCCCTGGCCTATCAAAAAATGATGGAGACGCGTCCGGGGCCCGAGGCATACGGCCGCGCCGCGCACCTGCGGTGGTTGAAAGGCGATATCGAGGGCGCTCGAGCGTTTATGCTGCTGTCGGCGCAATCCGCTGGACAGACCGAGTCGGCGGCCTGGGCCTGGAGCAAGCTGGCGATGTATGAGTTGCATGCGGGCGATGTTAAGCGCGCCCGCGCGGCCTGTGACGCCTCATTGAGGATGCGATCTGCGTATGCCCCGGGGCTGTTCGCTCTCGGGCGCGTCCTGCTCGCCGAAAACAAAGTCGGCGAAGCTGTCGACGCGCTCGAGCGCGCCGCCCAACTCAACCCGCTGCCCGAATATCAATGGGCGCTGGCCGACGCGCTGAGCGCCGCGAACCGCGCCGCCGCCGCCGAGGAGGTCGAGCGGCGGATCGCCGCTACTGGTGCGGCGAACGATCCCCGTTCCTATTCGCTCTTCCTCGCCACGCGCGGCCGCGACCCCGACGTAGCGCTCCGGCTCGCAGAAGAAGAACTGAAAGTTCGCCGCGACGTTTACACGCTCGACGCGCTCGCCTGGGCGCAGAGCGCGAAAGGCGACGCGGCTGAGGGCTGGAAGACTATGCAAACGGCGCTGGCGCTCGGCACTGCGGACGCGCGGATTTACCTACACGCCGCCGCGATCGCGGCTCAGGCCGGCGAAAACAAACAGGCAAAGATTTACGCACGCATGGCGGCCAAGTCCGTCTTCTCGTTGCTGCCGGGTGAAAGGATACGGCTCAAACTACTGAATCTTGTTTAAGCCGACTATTAACAGGACTTATGAATGCTCTAAGTCCTAAAATTCATACTTCCCGTCGCTCCCAGTGACTTCTTACAGGAGAATAATCGATGAATAGAATTGCTCTCAGGCTGCGGCGCGCCCTGACCTTGGCGCTCATCGCCTTAATGGGGGTTGCGCCCGCGCTGACTGTACCGACATTCGCTTCCAGCCACATGGACGCTCCTTTGGTAACTCTTGATCCGGCGGCGAACACGACCGACCTTTACGCGTTCGTCAGTCAGGATGAGAACGGCAAGAAATTTTTGACGGTCGCGATGAGCGTCTACCCGATGGAGAACCCCGGCATCGGCCCCAACAAATACAACTTCGACGACTACGTGCGCTACGACATGCATGTCGCGCTCGGTAAGGATGTCGCCGCCGGGCGCCCGACCCTCACTTACCGTTTCGAGTTCGATACAAAGTTCAAAAACAGCAAGACGCTACTCCAATCTTATCTCGGCGTCGTCAACGACGTCGTCAACAGCGTCGGCGACCCGAACCAGAATCTGACCCAGACCTACGCCGTCAAGAAGATCGACGGCCGCAACGGCCGGGCGACGACGCTCGGCGTCGGGGTCGTTCCGCCGAACAACCAGGGCAACGCCACGCCTTTTTACAACGAGGGCGACAACGGCGAAAACCCGGCGCGCAAAGGCGTTGCGAAGACGGAGGATTTGGACAGGTATACCCGGAAATCGATCTTCACCTTCCCCAACGGCTACACGGCGTTCGCCGGACAGCGCGACGACGGCTTCTATTCCGACGTGCAATCTATCTTCGACCTGCTCAAACTGCGTAACCCGGGCAAAGACGCGCAAGGTGGATTCAACATACACATGATAGCCTTGCGCATCCCCCTCAGCGAGCTAGGTGGCGATAAACAGACCGTCGGCGTATTCGGGACCACGGGGCGTTCGGTTTTTCCCGTGCAAAGCGTCATCGGCCGCAATCGTGTCCTGCTCGACTTGATCCGCCGCAAATCCTTGTATACGCAGGTGGCGCGCCAGGGCAATCCGCTCTTCTGTGAAGGGCTGATCGCGCTTGAAGACAAAGACCTTTACAACCGCACGCTACCGACCGTTGATAGCAAGGTTTTCCGCAAATACGCCGAGAGTCCCGAACTGGCCACATTGATCAATCTGCTGATCGGCGGCGGCCAGCAACTGGCGATCCCCACTGGGCGCGCCGATCTGGGGGCGATCTTCATTCCCGACGTGATCAAGGTCGACCTCTCGACTGACCCGGTTCGGTTGGCTGGCAACGGGCCAGGCGCGCCGGACAACCCTGATGACGATGGCTTCTCCCGCCTGAGCATTTTCGGCGGAGACATTATGAAGAGTCAGGCCGCCGGGCATCCGTTCCGTCTGCCGAGCCAGTTCCTCGGACTGCCACAGGGCGACTTCTTCGTGCCCGGCGGATGGCCGAACGGACGCCGCTTCGGCGACGACGTGACCGATATCGCGATCATCGCCTTGCTCAGCGATCTGCGCGATCCGGCTAATCTGAAGATCAATGATCCTTTCAAGGGGAATTATGATGGCGTGACCGGCAACGAGCTGGGCTATAACAAAGTCTTCCCCTATGAATCGACGCCGCAAAACGGCCGCAAGATTGTCGGATTCGCCCAATAAGGCGTATTGAGGCCCGGGAGCGCGCGGGAGCCGCGCGCTCCCGGGCTTTGTTTTTGATGGCCTAGCATTGAAAGGTTAGCCAAGTGACGCATCGTCGAATAA
>DATEMG010000656.1:0-2672 GCA_035275805.1 Blastocatellia bacterium | reverse complement strand
ACTTCGCCGCCAAACACGGTGAGCGGTTCGGTCGGGCGATCAGTCGAATTGACCGTCGCGCGATGAATCTGCTGGCGTCTTATCACTGGCCGGGAAACGTGCGCGAGTTGGAAAACGTGATCGAGCGGTCCGTGATTCTTTCGCGCAACGGCGCGCTGCGGGTGGAGCCGGACGTGTTGCCGGGCGCTACCATTGTAGGAGGCGTGAACGAACGGCTTCAAACACAGGAGCGCGAGGCCATCGAGTCGGCCTTGCGCGCTTCGCGTGGCCGTATTTCGGGGCCGAACGGGGCGGCGAAAGCCTTGGGACTTGCGCCCTCGACGCTCGAGTTTCGCATCAAACGGCTGGGCATAGATAAGCTCCGGTTTCGAGCGAATGGGTCAACGTATTAATAGAACGCGGATGACGCGGACAGGCGCAGATCATCGCAGATAAAACCAAAAAAGATCGGCGCCAATCCGCAATATCCGCGTCATCAGCGTTCTATTTACCCGTACATCGATCTGAAAACCTATCTAAAAGTCGAACCGATCAATATTCCCTTTATTGAAAATAAACGGCGCGCCCAACAACACATCACCCTCGCGCACCTGGATCACGCCCAGCTTACCCGCTTTCAAATCGCCGGCGCCGCGCTTCAATTTCCCGGCGCCCAATTCATTCGCCGCGTAGACCGTCAGGTATCCGAGGTCGAGCGTGTTCCACAGCACGACGCTTTCGATCACGCCGTCATGGACGTAAGGCTTGCAGAGGTTCGGAAGAGACAATCCGATGACCTTCACGTCTTTACGGCCCGATTGTTTGACGGCTTCCGCCGCGCCGGGCACCGCGGGGGCGGCGATCCCCATGATCAATTTCACGTTCGGATAGACTTTCAATACGGTCTGAGTTTCGGCGAAGGCGCGTTCACGGTCGCCGTCGCTCGGTTGAATGGCCACGAGTTTCAGATCGGGATATTTTTCGGCCAATCTCGCCTTGATGTGTTTGATCCATTCGTTCTGATTGGCCGCGCTCAGTGACGCGGTGATGATCGCAAATTCTCCTTTGCCCTCAAGGATGCGCGCGGCTTCGTCTGTCAGAGTGTGGCCGATGCCTTGCGGCGTGGCCTGGTTGATGAAGAAGTCTCGCGCGTCCTCTTGCGCATCGGCGTCCCAGGTCACCACGCGAATGCCGCGCTCGCGCGCTTTCTTGAGCACGGACGAAATCCCGACTTTGTTTTCGACGCTCACCGCGATGACGTCTACGCCGCGCGTGATCCAGCCTTCGACGACTTCGGTCTGCTTGACCGGGTCCAGGTCGGTTGGGCCGTCCCAGATCAGTTCGACGCCGAGTTCGCGCGCCGCCTCTTCGGCTCCCTTGCGGCAACTGACGAAATAGGGGTCGCCTTTGGCCTTCGGCATCATCGCGACGGTCAGGCGTTCTGCCGGGACGGATGAGGACGCCGCCGCGCCATTATTCGACCCTTCTTTGAGCGACCGGACGAGCATCCAGTTGCTGCCCGCGACTATCAAGGCGGCGGCCAGTATGACCGCGCTGAGAATTGCGACATGAGAGTTTTTCACTTCGAATTCCTCTATAGAATCGGTCGTAGCCTCACTTTCAGACGTAATTCCAGATCGAACGGCCTTTCCGCCCGAAAGCGGAGCTACGAACATAAAACGATCAACGCAAATTGTGACGACGAGCAACGCCCCGGTCAGAATGCCCGCCAATTCGGCGGGCAGCGCGGCCAGTCTCAATCCATTTTGTAAAATCACGATCGCGAACAGTCCCAGCGCTGTTCCCCAGAGCGTGCCGCGCCCGCCGAAGATCGAGGTCCCGCCAAGCACGACCGCCGTAATCGCCATCAACTCGTAGCCGGCGCCGGCGTCCGATTTCGCTTGCCCAAGATGCGCGATGTAGATGACCGCCGCCAGGCTCGCGGCCAGCCCCGAGAGCAGATAGACGAGGCCGACGCGGCGCGCCACGGGAACGCCGGCGTACCGCGCGCCCTCGGCCGAAAAGCCTATGGCGTAAAGGCCGCGACCGATGATCGTGCGGTGCAGCAGCAAGAAGTAGAAGACCGCGACCGCGACCAGCGCCAGGGTCTGCGGCGGCAAAACGCCGAACAGATAGCCCTGTCCTAGAAACAGAAATTGTTGGGGGAATCCGGTGTAGTTGTCCACGCCGCCCGTCATTCCTTCAGCCAATCCGCGAAAGAGCGAAAATGTTCCGAGCGTGACGATCAGCGGCGGCAGATTGAACCGCGCGATCAGCAACGCGTTCAGCCCGCCGCCGAACAGCCCCAAAGCCAAAGTCAACGCGGCGGCGGCCCAGATGGGCAGTTCGGCGTCGCGCCAAAGCCAGCCGCAGAAGATCGCAGACAAGCCCATCATCGAACCGACCGACAGATCAATGCCGCCGGTGATTATCACAGGCGTCAGCGCAATCGCCAGCAGCCCGACTTCGACGCTCAGCCGGACGATCTCGAACCCGTTCGCGCCTGTGAAAAAATTATCGCCGATGAAGGCGAATACGGCAGTTTCGACAAAGAGCATCACCACCAGCGCCCATTCGTGGTTCGGAAACAATCGGCGCCACAATGGCTCTTCGGTCTCGAATGTAATTGACGGCGTCATGCTGCTTGAGCTTCCTATATATGGCATTTAAGAAATTTCCGAGTCAGTACCGCG
>DATEMG010000655.1:0-5319 GCA_035275805.1 Blastocatellia bacterium | reverse complement strand
CGCGGTACTGATCCGGAGCCACGCTCGCTACCACTCGCGGTACTGATTCGGAGTCACGCTCGCTACCGCTCGCGGTACTGACTTGGCCCCAAGCCTTTGTAAACAAACTTCTGGACGCGTTTCCCTTCGTATGTCTCACCTGTATAGACGTTGCCTTTCGAGTCCACTGCGATGCTGCCCACGCCGTAGAACTGGCCCGGCATGCGTCCGCCTGCGCCGAAGCTCGATACGACATCGAGCGAGTCGCGCCGCAGGATGAAGACCTTTTTGTCGTGGCCGTCGGCGACGTAGAGGAATCGTTGTTGTGGGTCGTGCGAGAACGCGATGTCCCAGACAGATCCGTCTCCGAGAGTCGTTTTCGAGACGAAAGCTTCTTTCACGAATTTGCCGTTTTTCTCAAACACCTGAATCCGGTCGTTCTGACGGTCGCAGACATAGACCAAACCATCTTTCGCAATCGCGACACCGCTTACAGTGCGAAACTGTTTAGCCGGCGGCGCATTAGAATCATAGGGGCCGAGGGTGGCGTCATCAGGCTTCTCGCCGTAAGCGCCCCAGTGGCGCTTGTATGCGCCGGTGTCTGCGTCGAAGACGACGACGCGGCGATTGCCGAATCCGTCGCCGACGTAGACCTCGTTGGCCGCCGGATCTACTCTGGCGATGGCGGGACGGTTCAGCCCCGTCTTGCTGTCACTGCCCTCGACCTTGTCTGCGCGGCCGATCTGCAAAAGGAATTGTCCCGCGCGCGAGAACTTGATGACGTGAGCGTCCTGTGGGCGCGGGGTTGCTATCGACCCCCTTAGACCGGAGACTAGTTCAGGCTGGCCAGCGGCCGCTATCCACACATTCCCCTTGTGATCAATGCCGATGGCGCCGGTGGACTGCGGCCATTCAAAGCCTTCGCCCGGGCCGCCCCAATGACTGATCAAATTGCCGGCTTGATCGAATTCGAGAACCTGCGGCGCCGGGACGCAGCAGCCGGTAGGCGGATTGAGTATCGCGCCCTTTTCGTTATTGCCTAGCGAATCGGCGCCTCGATGAGTGATCCATATGTGATCCCGCCCGTCGACGGCGACGCCGGTAACGGAACCGAGGACCCAATGGTTCGGCAGCGGTTTGGGCCACAACGGGTCCACTTTGAAGATTGGCGCCTGGACTCCGGCGCGCCCCTGAGCGTCCGCCGTCTTCTTGAGCGCGTTCTGACCGGCTCCGAACGCGATGAGGATGAAGGCCGCGCAAATATAAAGACACCTCTTCATATCGCTCATTTCCGCCTCTCTTTTCAAACGTGAGCTGCGTGGCCGCGGCTCGCGTTCTGCAGACCTTGATTCTTAATGGTACAACTTAGGAGTTCTCTTGAATGGAAGCAGTATACACGATTCGTTTTTCATATTACCATACGCGCGCCTGTCATAATCTTTTCTCAATACAGTAAGGGTCAAAGGAACAGGGTGAAGGAGACTCGTGCTGAGGGGCGACCGCACAATCATCACACTGCGTGTCTTCGCCGTGTTAGTTCCGGCGATGGTAATCACGCTGTCCTTTGCCGTCGCCGCTCACGACATCCCGAATGACGTGACAGTTCAAATGTTCGTCAAGCCGGAAGGCGAGCGGTTGCGCCTGCTCGTTCGCGCGCCGCTCCGGGCCTGTCGTGACGTGGATTTCCCGAAACGCGGGCCGGGCTATTTGGATCTGGCGCGAGCCGGCGACTCGCTTCGCGATGCGGCCACAATGTGGCTGTCCGACGCTATTCAGATTTACGAGGGCGACAGGCGCCTGACGAACCCAAGCGTCGTCGAGACGCGTGTTTCACTTGAGTCTGACAGGTCTTTCACGTCATATGAAGAGGCGCTGGCGCACGTCAAGGGCGCGAAGATTCCAGTCGAAACAGACCTCTATTGGAACCAGGCGCTGCTCGATGTGTTATTTGAGTACCCGATTCATTCGGATACGGCGGACTATTCAATTCAACCCGGTTTCGCCCGGCTGGGATTGCGCGTGATTACCGTGGCGCGATTCCTGCCCCCGGGCGGCGTGGTTCGCGCTTTCGAGTTCACTGGTGACCCTGGCCTTGTAAGACTCGATCCGCGATGGAGCCAGGCCGCGTTGCGGTTCGTCGTGGCGGGGTTCTTTCACATCCTGGAGGGGGCGGACCATCTGCTTTTTCTTTTGCTCCTCGTAATCCCATTCAGACGTATGCGCCCGCTCGTTGTGATAGTCACTGCGTTCACGCTTGCGCATTCGATCACGCTGATCGCGTCCGCATATAATATCGGACCCGACGCGCTGTGGTTTCCGCCGCTCATCGAAACGCTGATCGCGATCTCCATCGTTTACATGGCGTTCGAAAACATTGTCGGGAGCCGGCTGGAGCATAGATGGATGGTCGCATTCGGCTTCGGCCTCGTTCACGGATTCGGCTTCTCATTCGCATTGCGCGAAACGCTGCAGTTCGCGGGATCACACCTGTTCGTGTCGTTGCTCGCGTTCAATATCGGAGTCGAACTTGGGCAACTTCTCGTCCTCGCGTTGCTCATCCCGGCGCTGGGGGGCCTGTTCCGATTCGTTGTTAAGGAACGAATCGGGACCATCATCCTGTCGGCGATTGTCGCGCACACGGGCTGGCACTGGATGACAGAACGCGCAGCTCAGTTAAGGCAGTTCAAATGGCCGTCGCTTAACGCCGCGATGCTCGCGAGCGCTATTCGCTGGCTGATGGCGGCGCTGATCCTTGCCGCGCTGGCCTGGCTCGCGTCCCGGACGTTACGTCGCCGGGAGGGACAAGTCGATAAGGGCGAGGCCGCTTTAGTGGAGGAACAATGATGTCAGGTCGATTGAAATTCATGCTGGCGCCGGTCTTCGTCGCGTCGCTCGCAATGTCCGCCGTGAGCGTATGCGCTCAGAGCAATGTTAAACCCGTCAACGAGCTTCACAATCCGTATACCACGGTTGAGAGCTGGGCGAAGATGCCGGAAGGGAGGACGTGGGGAGCGACAAGCGCGGTAGAGATCGATCGCGACGGCAAGTCCATCTGGGTCGCCGAAAGATGCGGCGCAAATACTTGCGTGGGGTCGAAGCTGCCGACAGTATTCAAGTTCGACGTGTCGGGCAAGGTGTTGAAGAGCTTTGGCGAAGGGATGTTCGTATTCCCGCACGGCATTCATGTGGACAGGCAGGGTAACATTTGGGTGACTGACACAATCCCGCTTGGCGCCGCGGCTGAGACCGCCGCCGGCAGAGGGCACATCGTCGTCAAGTTCAGTCCTGAAGGAAAAGTCTTGCTGACACTCGGCAAGGTAGGGGCGCCTGGCGATGGGCCGGACACTTTCAATCAGCCGTCCGACGTCGTCACCGCTCCCAATGGCGACATCTTCGTCGCGGACGGACACGGCGGGAATACGAACGCGCGAATCGTGAAGTTCTCGAAGGACGGGAAGTTCATCAAGTCCTGGGGGAAGAAGGGAAGTGGCCCAGGCGAACTCGATACGCCCCATGCCATCGCCATGGATTCAAAAGGCCGGCTCTTCGTCGGCGACCGGAATAACAATCGCATCCAGATCTTCGATCAGGATGGAAAATTCCTCGAAGAGTGGAAGCAGTTCGGACGACCGAGCGGCATTTTCATTGATAAAAACGACGTCATTTATGTGGCCGACTCAGAGTCGAACACGCGGCGAAATCCCGGCTGGAAGCGCGGCATCCGCATAGGAAGCGCCAGAGACGGCAAGGTCACCGCACTCATACCAGACCCGGAGCCGAACACGGACTCGGGACCTGGCGCAGGGACAAGCGCGGCGGAAGGCGTTGCGGCCGACGCTCAAGGTAACGTCTATGGGGCGGAAGTCGGCCCACGGACGCTGAAGAAATACGTCAAAATTAAAGCCGCAGGGGGCGAGGGGAAGAAATAAGCAGTAGAGCGGTAGTTTTGAGGTACTTTCATTGTTCATCGTTCATCGTTCAATGTTCATTTGTCATTGCCGGAGCCGCGCCATTCCACAATGACAAATGAACATTGAACGATGAACAATGAACAATGTTCTGATGAGTTAGTTACAAAACCCGATGACCTTTCATCAAAAACGGAGGTGCGCATGTTACAGAAATCATCGACACGCCGAAGATTCCTGGGCGGGGTGGCGACCGCTCTTAGTTATGTCGGCTTCGGCCCCTCGATCGACCTTTTCGCGCAGACGAGACAAGGCCGAGAGGGATCGGATGTCGTGGACGATCCCAAAATTTATGACGCCATGGCCAAGCTCGCGAACAACGAGAATGGCTGGGGGCCTTCTGAAACAGTGCTGAAATCCATGACGGACGCGCTGAAATACGCCAACCGTTATGGATACCCGGATGGCGGCGTCGTTGAAGCCATCGCCGCTCATCACGGCGTCAAGCCAGAGAATGTGATGATAGGCGCGGGGTCACGCGAAATCCTGAAGGCGGCCAATGACACGTTCTTGACCGATCACAAAAAAGTCGTCGGCGTGGATCCGACTTACGACTCGGTCTATCGCTATGCGACCAACAGCAAAGCCGACGCGATCAGGATTCCGTTGCTGAAAGATTACCGGATGGACATTCCCGGGATCATCCGGGCGACTAAGATGAACTATCGCGACGTAGGCTTCGTTTACATCTGCAACCCGAACAACCCGACCGGCAATATCATCCCTAAACAAGAGATCAAGACGCTGCTCGACTCTTTGCCGAGCGACGTGGTGGTGATGATTGACGAAGCCTACCACCACTTCGTCGCGAGCGCGGATTACGCCACTTCGGTTCCTTATGTGCTCGAAGGACGGCCGGTCATCGTCACCCGCACCTTCTCGAAGATCGCCGCGCTCGCCGGCATGCGTCTCGGCTATGGCCTCGCTCCGAAAGAGCTGGTCGAGAGAATGCGCTCGTTCGGCAGCGGGGGAATCAACGCCGTCGTGAAGTACGGGGGCGTGGCCGCTCTCAAAGACACGGCCTATGAAAACAAGGTCAGGCAGATGACGATTGCGCTGCGGGTGAAAACGATAAAGGAAATGACAGATCGAGGCTACGAAGTGATTCCCTCGGAAGCCAATTACTTTATGGTGAACGTGGGCCGCGACATCACCCCGGTCATCGAAGATTTCCGTAAACGCGGCATCCTCGTGGGGCGGAAGTTCCCCCCGATGAATAATTGGCTCCGCGTGTCGATCGGAACCGAGCCGGAAATGGACAGGTTCATGGCGTCGTTCAAGGACCTCTTTCCGGCGGGCGGCGTCAAGGCGAAAGCCGAGACCGGCGATTGACATATCAATCAACCACGGGGACCACGGGGATCACGGGGAG
>DATEMG010000654.1:0-4395 GCA_035275805.1 Blastocatellia bacterium | reverse complement strand
CGCGGTACTGATCCGTACACACATTTGATATCCGATCCAGGACGGGAGAGCACCATGAGTGAATTTCCAGCGCCGGATGTGAAAATGCCGCGCAGGCGGTTTCTCGCAGCAGCGGCGCCTGCGCTGGCCGGCGCGGCGCTGGCGCGCGTTGCGCCCGCCGCCCCGAAACTTACGGTGATGACGGTCCGCGGCCGCATCGACGCCGAGCGATTGGGCGCGACGTTGATGCACGAACACGTGATGGTGGATTTTATCGGCGCAGACAAGGTCAGCCGCAATCGTTACGACCCGGAGCAGGTTTTTACCACAGCGCTCCCGCACCTGAAGCGCGCTGCGGAGTTAGGATGCCGCACGTTCGTCGATTGCACTCCCGCCTGGCTCGGGCGAGACGTTTCGATTCTCCACCGGCTTTCCGTCGCCGCCGGTATGAACATCGTCACCAACACCGGCTATTACGGCGCGCGGAAACACGTCTTCATTCCGGCGCACGCTTATAAAGAAAGCGCCGCTCAATTGGCCGGCCGTTGGGCGCGCGAGTTCGAGCGCGGAATTGACGGCTCGAAAATCAAACCCGGCGTCATCAAAATAGGCGTCGATGCGGGCCCGCTGTCGGAGATCAACTCCAAGCTCGTCGCCGCAGCCGCCCTCACTCACCTGCGTACCGGGTTGACCATAGGGTCACACACGGGCGACGGCGTGGCCGCGATGCAGCAACTGGACATCCTGGAAAAGCGCGGCGTCAGCCCGAAAGCCTTCATCTGGATTCACGCGCAGAGCGAAAAGGATAAAGAGCTTCACGTCCGCGCGGCGAAGCGTGGCTGCTGGGTAGAGTTCGACGGCATCAATACCGGCAGCGTTCAGCGCCATCTCGATCTGATCAAATCCATGGCCGACGCCGGGTTCATCGACCACACGCTGATCTCGATGGACGCCGGGTGGTATCATATAGGCGAGCCTGGCGGAGGGAATTACAGAAGCTATGAAAGTCTGTTCACCGAATTCCTTCCCGCATTGCGCAAGGATTTTTCCGAGGCTCAAGTCGAGCGGCTTATTGTCGGCGCCCCACAACAGGCGCTGGCGCTGCGCGTAAGAAGATGAAGTTGATTTGGCCCAATGCTTATTCTTGGAATAGAGAGTTCGTGCGATGAGACGGCCGCTGCCGTCGTTGAAGACGGCGTCAAAGTTCGCTCGAACGTCGTCGCCTCGCAGATCGCCACGCACAGGAAATACGGCGGCGTCGTGCCTGAGCTGGCCTCGCGCGAGCACCTGGAAAAGATCAGCGATGTGGTCGGCGAAGCCTTGGCCACGGCCGGCGTGACTTTTCATGACGTTGACGGGCTTGCGGTCACGCAAGGCCCAGGGCTGGTCGGCTCGCTGCTCGTCGGCGTCAACTACGCCAAAGGCGCTGCGTTCGCCACACATAAACCCTTCGTCGGCGTCAATCACATCGAGGGCCACGTCTATTCAGTCGCGTTTGAATACCCGCCGCCAGAATATCCCGCGCTGGCGCTGATTGTCTCGGGCGGGCACACCAACCTTTTTCTGATTCCCGAAGCGGAAAAATACAAACTCGTGGGCCGCACGCGCGACGACGCCGCAGGCGAAGCCTTCGACAAGGTCTCGAAGCTGATCGGACTGGGCTATCCCGGCGGCCCGGTGATCGACCGCATGGCGCAACGCGGCGACAAACGCGCCATCATCTTTCCTCTGGCCGAGATCAAGTCGAAAGAAGGCGCCGCGCTCAGCCTCGATTTCTCCTTCAGCGGACTGAAGACCGCCGTGCTTCGCCACGTGCGCGAAAACAACATCGAACCAGTCGCAGACCCGGAGAATCCCTCCCGACAAATCCTCGACCTCTGCGCAAGTTTTCAGAATGCGGTCGTGCGCGCATTGGTACGTAGCCTCCGCAAGGCCGCCGAACGGCATCGGCCGAAGACGATCATCCTGGCCGGCGGCGTGGCCTGCAACAGCGAGTTGCGCGCCGCGGTCAGACAACTGGCCGATGAATTGAACGCGCCCGCCTACATTCCCTCGCCGATCTATACCACCGACAACGCCGCGATGATCGCCGCCGCAGGCTATCCGAAGCTTGCGCGAGGCGAATGCGCCGGATGGGAGATGAGCGCGGACGTGAGTCTGCGGTTGCAGAACGTGGACGTCGAAGACGCGAAGACGAGGAAGAAGGCGCGGTATCGATTGTGATTGCGTAAGGGCCTCATTACTTGTCTGAGTAAAGGCGATGGTATACTTCAGCCCGGCCAATTCATCGCCCAATAAAGCCCGAAGATTCGATATGGCATCGCAAATCAGCAACACACCAGCACGGTCTTTGACGATCCGCTGAGCGATGTTGTCAGCGATCCTGACCACTAGATAGGCGAGTATCGCTGGATCATCACCGGCACATCAGATCAAGGCAAATTGCTAGTCGTCGCGTTCACCGAGCGCGGCGACGCAACCCGAATTATTAGTGTGCGAGAAGCGACGCGCAGAGAGGCTCATGATTATGCCACATACGTACGAGATTATTGATGACGAGGAGTTCGATCCGGAAGATGACTTGCGACCGGAATATGACTTTGCCGCCCTGCGCGAAGCAGATCGCGTGCGGGGCATTGAGTATCGGCGCATGTTTGTGCGACTGGAACCTGACGTTGCAGCTGTCTTCCCTGACGCCGAGGCGGTCAATACGGCGTTGCGGGAATTAATCGCGGCGCGCAACGTCCAGGCGGAGCAAAGGCCATAACCGAAGAGATTGTGTTATGGAAAATCAGTACTGAACAGACTTGAGCGCAGCGGTCTGGTAGTCGAGCCGTTCGGCGGCGGGGAGGGTGAATGGCGGATGGGCTGGCGCCTATCCGGCGGGGACCAGGAAGCGCCCCGGCTCGAACTCGCGCCAGGCGTTTAGACCGTGTCTGACGTATACAAACACGCCGGGATTGTCGATTACCCGTTACTATATGGCGATCGCCTACTTGTACGAAACTATCACCTGCTCGATTCCCAACGGCAGTTTGATCAACTCGCTGCGCGAAAACCCGGCGTCGGCGAACATCTTCTCGTATTCGGCGAAAGTGTACGCGTCTCCGCTGGCCGTCGTCACGAGCATGGTCAGCGCGAAGGTGACGGCGTGCGGCGGATCGGCGCGATCTTCGTCCGGTATGAATTCAAGGGTTACTGCGCGCCCGCCCTCATTGAGCGCCGCGTGAATCTTTCGCATCAACTTCTCGTTGGTCGGCGGGTCGAAGTGATGGAAGAAGTTCGGGATCAGGACCAGGTCGTAGCCTCCACCAGATTTGGCGCCAGAATTGGCGCTGAAATCGACGTCGAAGGCGCTGCCGGGCAGCGCGCGCCAGCGATCGGCGACGCCGAACTTCTCGGCGTTTTCTCTGCCGACTTCGAGCACGTTCGCCCAATCGACCGCGACGACCTCCAACTTCTGGTATTGTCGCGCAAACACCAGACCGTATAATCCGTGGCTGGCCGAGATGTCCAGCGCCTTTGTTTTTTTGCCCGGATCGAGTTTGACTACTTGCGTGATCATCTGCGCCATGCCGAATGCGAGCGGTTGCATTGCGCGTGCGAACTTCACCCAGACCGGGTTGTCGGGCGACATCGTGCCTTCATCATTGAGCGTCGTCCCGCCTTTTCGCACGGCGGCGGCCACATCCTCGAACGCCTGCGTCACAGTCTGCGAGAGCAGGAAATCAACCGCGCTGCCCACGTATAACGGCAGACGCCGATCGAGAAACATCGCCGAATCGGGCGTCAATTCATATTTGTCGCCTGCCCTGGTCAGAAAGCCCGTGACAGCCAGGCAATCGCAAAGAATGCGCATCCCGCGCTCCGACGCCTGACGGCATTCGGCTAAGGCTTTCGCAGTCGTATTGCCTTCGGCGATCGCCGTGAAGACGTCCAGGTCAATCGCCCCTTTGAGCGCCTGCGTGAGTTGAAACGCGTTGACAGTTCGGAAAAAATGTTCGGGCGTCGGCCCCGACGCCTGTATAGATGATTGTGATGACATTGATTTATCTCCCAAATCTGAAATTCTCGCGGTCATAAACCACAAATGATGACGAAACGTAGAAAAATCGGGTCGCTCGCGATGGCGGTCATTCCGTCGCTGGCCTTCTTTTCGCTTCGAGCCCGTGCGCAGGAATTGCCTGTCGGGAAAATAATCGAGCGAGTCGTTTGTCTCAAAGACGCCGGTCAGAGTTACGCTCTTTACCTGCCGTCGAATTACACAACGGATCGCCGCTGGCCGGTCATCTACGCGTTCGATCCCGCCGCGCGCGGCCTGCGCCCTGTTGAACGATTCAAGGACGCTGCGGAAAAATACGGATACATCATCGTCGGCTCGAACAATTCTCGCAACTTCCCCGACAGGCCGCTCTC
>DATEMG010000653.1:0-7643 GCA_035275805.1 Blastocatellia bacterium | reverse complement strand
AACTGTTCTGTCTTCTGCTGACGCTGTTGTTGACACCGGTCGCATATGAGTTGCTGGACCGCTGGAGCCCGAAGGCGCTGCGCGTGCGGCAGTGGAGTTGGAAGGCGCTTTTCAAGGGGGCGAGTGAGAAGCCGAATGAATAACGGAATTCCGATAATGGCAAGGGGGGGCTTTGGATATGTTCGGACTGACTTCTGACCGTGTGATGGCGAGGATTCATCAGAACGGCGCCCACAATTCAATCCCATCATTAGGCCGCTCACTGCTGATAGGGAGTTTCGGATTCTGCTTTGCGAGCCTGTGCGTCTTTGCCACAGTGGCCTTTGCCGAACGCTGGATGTATAGGAGCCTGGGATTAAGCGGCGCATACGCCGTTTGGACTGTTCTCTTCATTTTTCTCGGAGCCGCGTTGCTAAGCCCGCTGGTGATCGGCCCGGGCCGGCTGTGGCGGTTCCAGCTTGTGTTCGGAACGGCGTTTCTCCTGTACGCGGTCGGTTGGATGGCTTCTTATTTCATGCTGCGAGGAGTCGCAGGAGAGTGGGCAGGTTCTCTTATCGGCTCCATATTGATGGCGCTTGTCATCACCCTGTCGTTCGGCGTCGTAAAAACATTCTTCGCGCAAACTGCCGCGCTGTTTATCGCCAATTCCGCAGGATATTTTCTAGGCGACCTGCTCAACAACTCTATCCGCGGGAAGACCGGGATGTTGCTTTGGGGCCTACTGTACGGGTTGTTCCTCGGAGCCGGCCTGGGATTGTCAATATTTCTCGCCCAGACGCCGCTCCGCAAACATCTCAATAACCTAAAACCCTAGCTTAGCCACAGAGATCACCGCAGATCACAGAGAGTCATCAAGATATTCATGATTTCTCTGTGTTCTGCGGTGATCTGCGGTGGCTATTGATCTTTTACTTCTTGGGGAAATTCGGGTCAGCCCGGACTTCGAGGATTTGTAGCGAGTGCCGTTCACTGTGTCCAGAAATCAAGAGTACCCATTGGTACGCGTCCAGATCTTTGAAAATCGGGTGTGGCGTAAAATGGCTGCGCAGGTCGTCCTGTGTGGTCTTCACATATTCGATCGTTTTATCGCGACTCGTGTTGAACGCTTTGATCATTTCTTCACGGGTCTTAAAACGACTGGTCGGTTTGAGCATTTCGGGCGCCTGAACCTTGACGGTCCGATTGGTCACTGAAGTGCGAACCAATTCGTCCTTGTCCTTGGCTGCCTCCTTCTTTTCGGGCGCCGCCGGAGACTTCATCACACGTTCTGTGACGAGTCCAAGGATTGTCTCCTCGCTGACGGCAATGTGTTCGGCGACCTCAGCGGCGGACCATCGCTCGGGCGCCGACTTGAATTTCCATTGCGCGTCGGAAAGGTCTTTCAGCGAATCGAGGACCTTTTGCCGTGTCTCTTCCAGATATTTGATTGCAGACTGGCGTTCCTCGGGACTCAGCGAGTTCTTTTCGGTTGATGCGTTTTGAGCCTGCGCCGTCAGCGTGAGCGCCGAGGCGCAAACTATAAAGAACAGTTTTCCAGCATAGTTCAACAGCTTGTTCATCATAATGGTTTGGTCTCCTTGAAGATGGGATTTCATAAAAATGTCGGATTGGGAGCGTGTGAGGAGTGAAATCCTATACTGAGCGCTCGATCTGCGCCAGTCAAAGCTAACGCAAAACGCCGCTTTCGTCGGCCTGGCGAATCAGGCGCTCGGCGTCTTCGGGCAGCAGAAAACGCCGGCTCAATAAACGCCCAACAGCCGTCTTCACAGCAGCCACATAGCCCGCGTGATCGTGGTAGCGTTCTTCCAGCGACAGGCGTGGGTCGCCTGTCGCCAATCGTTCAGCTTTCGTTTTAGCGAATGGGATGAATCCCCCGGCGAAGCCACAGACACGCCCTTTGTAGAAGCCGGCGCGCGTGACGTTCCAGCCCAGATATGAGCCGAGCGGCGCTTGATGCAATGGCGACGGAACGCCGCTCGTCTCGTTGCCGTCGGCGTCTACTTTCGGAACGAGCATAGGCAGGACGCGCTTTATGACTGGGGGCTGCAATGTCATCAAGCCCGACAAATCGCCGTATTTAAATTCCGGCCCGAAATCGTAATCGAACAACGGATTGATAAGGTTGTCCGGCAACGGCATGCCAGGAATCAACGGGAAGCCGATCGCCCTGTGATCGGGGCGCGCGAGTTGGCCTTGATCCAGCCGGGGGTAGACGCTCGGCGGTGGCTCAAGCCCCTTTACCACCCAATCCGTCAGGGCGGCGATCAAGGCGCGCATGGTTTCCGATTGAGGGTTGGGATTGTTGGGCAATTCGCAGACGCCAGGGGCCGCAGGCGTTTCTGCGCTGAAGCCGCCGCGCCCGCCGCCGTGCGTCGTGCCGGGAAAGTAGTAGCGGCGCACGTTTGGCGGCAGTGGGATGTCAACGTCCGCTTTTGTCCCGAGCAGGTTCGGCGACATTCGCAGTCCCCAGAACTCCGCCGAACCGAAGGTCTCAAAAATCTTCGGGCAAGTCTTCGTCGCCCGGCAACGGTCGAGCATGCTCGCCGTCTTTCGACCGCGCGTGGCGTCTTCGTACTCGCCCCACCAGAGCGGCGGCTCGCTGCCCGCCTCGTACAAATTCGCCGCGCCGCCGGGAGTGGCGAAGCGGATGTTCATCGCCAATTGTCGCCCCGCGATGTGGTCGTTCGCGCCGTCCCACACGATGCGATTCGCTTCGTCCTGATTGAAGCCCAGATGGATGAAGGTCTTGATGAAATTCCCCGACTGTGAAATTCCCTGGGCGATCGCATGGGTTAAGCGCCCGGCGATAGGATTTCCCGTGTCGCTATCGTCCTTTGCGGCGCGGCGGAAAAATGAAACGATGTCGCGAGTAGCCGCAAAGCCGATGCCCAGCACAAGTGGGTCTTTCGCGGCGTAGCGCAGTTCGTAAAGATACGCCGGATCGAAGCCGCCTTTCACGCACACTTTGTTTGCATCCGGCGCGCCGGGAAAAGGCGTCTTTCCGCAATCGGCGAACGCCCAATCCGCGCCGGAAATCGGGATGACCGCGCCCTCTTCGGAAGCCTGTTTTGTAAGCGTGGCTTTGGCCGTGTCAAGGCTCGCGGTTTCGTGCGCGACGGGCAGTGATAAGGTGTTCGCGCCTGCGGGCATGTTGCTGAAGCGGGCGAGGGCCGGGCCGACAATGCTCGAACCGTCAGGATTTTTAGCGATCGGAACGGTGATCCTTTCGGCCCCGGCGCGCGTCGGGAGATCGCCCTGCCAGCCGCTATGCAGAATGACGTAACCGCGCTTCAGAAAAAACTCTTCGCCCGTTTCGCCCGTCACGCCGAAGGCGGTCGTTGAGATGCGATTGCCGCGATTAGGCACGGCATAAAGCAGTACGCCGTTCGCCTTCGCTAAATCCACCGGTTTGACGAGTGTGAAGGTCGCCACGTATTCGACCAACCCGCGCGCGTTGCGGGACGCGAACTGAAGATCGGTAATGATCGTGTTATGCGGGTCTTTGGGATCGAGTTCGCCGTAAGCTTTTCCGACAAGAATTTCGTACTGCCCGGCGCCGCCGAAAGTCCTGCCTTCATATGCGGGCGATTGTCTCTGCTCGATCACAATGCGCGTGACGCGCGCTTCCGCCGTCAGAGCGCATACAAGGGCGCCGGCAATCGCAAAACAAACGGCCATCGATTTCGGGAGGAGGTGAAGAAGAATGGATGGTGTGTTCATGCCTCGTCGTTACTAGAATTTTTCATTTGCGCTCTTTCTTCCGCCGCGTGGCGGCCTGATGTATTTAGCCGTGAGTTTATGGTCTTTGAGAAAAAATACAACCATGGGTGTAGGGGCGGGTTTTCCCCGCCCTGGTTTATGACCCGAGCGATCAGGTCGGGGAAAACCCGCCCCTACGTTGGATTGCGTGGTTGCGTTTAATTTTCAAATGCCATCAACCCACGGCTAAAATCACACCTTCGCTACGCGACGAAGAAAATGAGTCGTTCGCGCAGAGATCCGGGTAATGATAGGGTTCATACAGCCCCCTATTTCTTGATGTAGAACTGATCGAGGAATTCATAGCGCGCCCGCGCATTATCGGCTTCGGCGCGGGTGGTCACGTCAATGACGATCCGCTGTCCCTCGCCGAACTTCGGCCAGTTCGGCAATCCCTTGCCGTTCGGATTCCCGGTCTTGATGAAGTTGGCGAAGTAGTCCTGCATAACTTGCGAGACTTTGTAATCATCCGGCGTCCAAGCGTAGACCTTGTTCAAATCGAGATTACCCATCGCGTATTCAATTTCCGCCGAGTGAACCGCGCCGCGCGGCTGAGGCCGCGGATTGGCCGCCGCCTGCTGCCCTCGCACGACGCCGCCTGCGAGACCCGGCTGGGCGTCGCCCATCTCCGGCCGCATCGCAGGACGCGGACGGGCGTAAAGATAATAGTAAGTCGGCTTGGCGCCGGTCTTCGTCGCCAGGTCCACCCACTTCCACGTGCTGTAGCTGATAAAGCGATCGCTTGCCAAATCCTGCGCGGAGTCCATTACTTCGGTTTCGTTCGAAGCCGGGTAAAATTTGAAGACCTCATCGACCTTACCGGGGTATTGCCGTTCGAGCGCCTTACGGTAGTTTTCGACCGTCGGCTTCTCGCGGCCCAGCACAGCGAAGTAGCCCATCTCTTCGGAGTTCACTCCGGCCAGCAACGGCGCCCGCGCTTGTTCGCCAGCCGCAAAAATCTCAAATGGAGATTTCGGGAAGAAGTAACCGTCAACGGTCGGGGTGAACCGGGGTTGGCCGGGTTTCGCCGTGGCTTCGAGCAATTGTTCGGCAGTCATCGCGCGAAGCTCAGCCAACGAGGGGGTGTCGCCCTTGCCCAGACTGGCCGCGAACTTGGCGCCCGACTGCTCTATTTCCGCCAGCGGGACGGCGGAGAGCGCGCCCAGGATCGAGCCGCTTTCGCCGATCGCGCCCGCGATCAGGTTCTTCGACAACGGCGAAGCCATCTGCGCGCTGACCGCGATGGAACCGGCGGACTCGCCCGCAATCGTCACACGCTTCGGGTCGCCTCCGAAGGCCGCAATGTTCTGTTGCACCCACTTGAGCGCCGCGTGCTGATCGAACAGGGCGTAATTGCCGGAGGCGCGCTGCGGCGACTCTTTCGTCAGTTCGGGATGCGCGAAGAAGCCGAACACGCTCAGGCGATAATTTACCGTGATCGCCACAATTCCCTTCTTCGCCATGCTCTCGCCGTCGTAACGCCCTTCCGAACCGTCTCCCGCCATAAAACCGCCGCCGAAGAAGTAAACCAGGACCGGCAGCTTCTCATTGCCTGATTTGGCGGGAGTCCATACGTTCAAGTAGAGACAATCTTCGCTCATCCCGTTCGAGCGGAAGTTCATATCGCCGAAGATGGGCCGCTGCATACAGCGCGGCCCGAACTTGTCGGCCTTGCGCACGCCTTGCCAGTTTTTGACCGGTTGAGGCGGCTTCCAACGATAATCTCCGACGGGCGGCTCGCCGAACGGAATCCCCTTGAAGCTGCGCACGCCGGAACCCTTATCCGAAACGCCTTCAAGCGCGCCGTTTGCGATCTTGACGCGGTCCTGGGCGAACGCCCCGATAGTTAAAGTTATGGCCAACATTATCGCCGGGATAAGTAGTAAGTTGCGTCTAGTTGAGTTCATCGGTTCCTCTCAGTGTCATCATCTAATAGAACGTTGAGAACGCGTATGGAGCGGATTGACGCCGATCTTTTCTGGTTTCATCCGCGATGATCCGCGCCCGCCCGCGTCATCCGTGTTCTATTGATGCGTTCTTTTTGGTGGTAAGAAAACTCGGTCGTTCTGAAAGACGTTATCGCGCAACGTCTGGTTACAATGGTCAAAGCCGAGGAGGTGGATTTCGGGATAATGAGAGCAGCGCCATGCCGTACTTTTCTTATTTGCTCTTCTTTTTTTGACCGCTCTGACTGATTATTCCGGCGCCGGAAAGATCACAATCGCGGCGCGAGTGTAGGGCAAACTGGCAGTTTGCCTCGACTCCTTCGATGCGGTCTTTCGGGCAAACTGGGCAAACTGGCAGTTTGCCCTACACTGTTCCGAGGAGAAAAGCTAAGCACTATGAAGCGAAGAGATTTTGTCAAAACCGCAGCGCTCGGCGCCGCATCCTTTACAATGCCGCGACATACGCCGGCCGATGATCCCGAACTGCAACCGATATGGGCGCAGATCGAAAAGCGACATGACGAGACCGTGCGGAGCCTGCAACACTGGATCCGGCAACCTTCGATCGCCGCCGAGAATCGCGGCATGAAGGAAGGCTGTGATATGACTATGCAGATGCTGCGGGAGGCCGGGTTCTCCCAGGTGACCAAAGCGCCAACCGACGGACAGCCAGGCATATTCGCCGTGCTGGACGCCGGCGCTCCGCGCACGCTTGGCGTTTACTTTATGTATGACGTGAAGCAGGTCGACCCCGCCGAGTGGCCGTCTCCGCCGTTTGAAGCCGCGCTGGTGGATAAGCCAGGACTGGGCAAGGTTCTCATGGGCCGCGGCGCCGTCAATCAGAAAGGCCCGGAAGCCACCTTCCTGGCCGCGCTCCACGCCATCCGCGGCGCTGGCAAAAAGCTGCCGGTCAATCTGGTGTTTGTGGCTGAAGGCGAGGAAGAGATCGGTTCGCCGCATTTTACGCAGGTGATCCAGCGACCTGAAGTCCTCTCAGCCTTGAAGCGATGCGGCGGCGTTTTCATGCCTTTTCCGTCACAGGATCCGGTCGGCGAAGTCACGGTCAATCTTGGCGCGAAGGGCGTGATAGAACTAGAACTGGTGGCGAGCGGCGAACGTTGGGGACGCGGCCCGAAGCGCGACACTCATTCAAGCAACAAAGCGAGAGTGGATAGTCCGGCCTGGCATCTGGTGCAGGCGCTCAACACGCTCGTCTCGGCCGACGGAAACACTCCGGCGATCGAACATTTCGCCGACAAAGCGCGTCCGCTGTCGGACGCGGAGAAGAAGATGATCGCCGTGGCTGCGAACCGGATCAATGAAGCGGCGACGAAGAAACAGCTCGGCGTAGACCGCTGGATTCGGGACGTGAGTTGGCGCGAAGCGCTCGAAATGTTGGTCTCACAGCCGACGGTCAATATTGAAGGCCTGGTCGGCGGATATACCGGACCGGGAGGCAAGACCATTCTGCCTTACAAAGCTGTGGCGAAGCTGGATCTGCGGCTGGTCCCGGATATGACGGCGGCCGAAGCGCTCTCCGCGCTCAAAGCGCATCTGGCGAAACGCGGCTTCGGAGACATTGAGGTGAATATGACCGGCGGATACGATCCGACCAGTACGGCGGCGAACTCCGCGCTGGTGCAAGCTCAGGTGGCGGTGTATCGGCGGGCAGGGATCGATCCCATCATCATGCCGCGGCTGGCCGGCTCATGGCCCGGCTATGTCTTCACCGGCGATCCGCTGCGGCTGCCCGCAGGCCATTTCGGTCTGGGTCACGGAGGCGGAGCGCATGCGCCGGATGAATACTACGTGATTGAATCGTCCAATCCCAAGGTGCAAGGGATTGACGGCGCAACGCGTTCGTATGTCGAGTATCTCTACGAGTTGGGCCGCCAGGCCTAGAGCGGCTTTCAGATCAGTGTACGGATCAGTACCGCG
>DATEMG010000652.1:0-2769 GCA_035275805.1 Blastocatellia bacterium | reverse complement strand
AACCCCGCTTCGATTTCGCCGAGTTCGATACGGAAGCCGCGCAACTTGACTTGATGGTCTATGCGCCCGAGGAAGTCGATGTCGCCGCCGGGCAGGTAACGCGCAAGGTCGCCAGTGCGGTAGAGCCGACCGCCCGGCTCCGCGCCGAACGGATCGGGGGTGAGTTTCTCCGCCGTCAGATCAGGCCGTCCGAGATACCCGCGGGTTATTCCTTCGCCGCCGATAGACAGCTCGCCCGGCGCGCCCATCGGTACCGGCTGCAAGCCGGCGTCGAGCAAGTGAATCTTGACGTTGATGATCGGTTTGCCGATCGTCGGGTTCCGCCCGTCCGCAACGCACTCGGCCCCCGACGCGCAGACAGTCGTTTCAGTCGGGCCATAAGAATTGAAGAAACGGCGGCCCGGCGCCCAACGATGCGCCAGATCCGCCGGACAGGCTTCGCCCCCGACTATGATCGTCCGTAGAGCCGGGAGCGCTTCTTCAGGCAACAAGCTCAAGACTGACGGTGGCAACGCAACATTCGTCACTGCCTGCTCGCGCAACAAAGCGGCCAATGTGGGGGCGGACAGAGTGGCGTCGCGAGGGATCAGATGCAACGCCGCTCCTGACCGCAACGCCATCGCGATATCGAAGATCGAAGCGTCGAAACTCAAGGAAGAGAACTGCGAAACGCGGTCGTGCGGTTCGACGCCATAAGCGGCGACCTGCGCTTCGGACATATTGGAGAGTCCTCTATGCCGGAGCATCGTTCCCTTCGGCCGGCCGGTCGATCCCGAGGTGTAGATGACATACGCCAGGTTCTCCGGCGTCACCACGGACGCCGGGTTCTCTGCGCTGCTGCGGCTGATGTCGCCCCATTCTGTATCCAGGCATATGGCGCGGCCCTGACTTCCAGGTAAACCCGCCAGCAGGTTCTGCTGTGTGACGAGGTGTTTGACCGCCGCATCCTCCAGCATGTAGCTCAGTCGTTCCGGCGGATAGGTCGAGTCGAGCGGCAGGTACGCCCCACCGGCTTTCATGATTCCCAGCAGCCCCACCAGCATCTCCGGCGAGCGCTCGACGCACAGGCCGACCACTACTTCGGGACCGACCCCTTGCGCCATTATGTAGTGGGCCAGTTGATTCGCTCTGGCGTTTAGTTCGCCGTAGCTCATCTGGCGATCGCCCAACACAACGGCAATGGCCTCTGGCCGGCGGGCGGCGCACTGTTCGAACAATTGATGTAGACAAAGTTCCTCAGGGAAGGGAGCGCGGGTGTCGTTCCATTCTACGAGCATCATCCGCTCTTCCGCCGGGGTCAGGAGCAGGAGATCGCCGATTCGGCCGTCCGGGTCGGCGACCGCTCCTTCCGACAGATTGACGAAATGCCAGATCAAGCGATCAATCGTCGCCGCATCGAACAGATGCCGGTTGTATTCGAGCGTCCCGGCCAACCCTTGTTCCGTGTCGAACATGGTCAGAGTCAAATCGAACTTGGCTTGACTGCCTTCGTGATCCGGAACCTCGACGCGCATGCCCGGCAGACTCAGCTTCGCTTGCGAAGCGTTCTGCAAGACGAAGGTGGCCTGGAAGAAAGGCGTATAGCTCAGGTCGCGCTCCGGCTGCAGTTCTTCGACCAATTTCTCGAAAGGCAGGTCTTGATGCGCGTAAGCGCCGAGGGCTGTCTCTTTCACCCGCCGTATCAATTCGCGGAAACTGGGCGCCCCGCCCAGGTCCGTGCGCAAGACCAGCATATTGACGAAGAAGCCGATCAGATTCTCGATTTCTCTCCGGTTGCGATTGGCGATGGGCGTCCCGACGACAACATCTTCCTGCCCGGAGTATCGATAGAGTAACGCCTTGTAGCCGGCCAAAAGGGTCATATACAGCGTCGCCCCTTCGTCGCGACTGAGAGCCACGAGTCGCTCCCGCAGCTCGGCCGGCAACGTGAACTTCCGTATCTCGCTCTCTGAGGCCTGGACGACTGGGCGCGGGCGATCCATAGGCAGATTCAACGTCGCCGGGGCCCCGGCAAGTCGCTGACTCCAGTAAGTCATCTGTCTGTCCAGGCGTTCCCCGCTCAGCCATTCGCGTTGCCATCGCGCAAAGTCTGCGTATTGGATCGGCAATTCATCGAACGGCGATTGCCTGTCCTCGCAGTAGGCGGCGTACAACGTCGCCAACTCACGCAGGAACACTTCCATCGACCACCCGTCGGAGATGATGTGATGCATCAGAATCATCAAAACGCGCTCGGCGTCGCTGATCTTCAACAGGCTGCAACGAAGGAGCTTGTCTTTGGCCAGGTCGAACGGCCGCCCGACTCGTTCGCGGATGGACGCCTTTGCCGCCGCTTCACGCGAGGCCTCGTCCAGCCCGCTGAAATCAAGCTGCTCCAGAGCGAAGTCTCCAGCCGGATGAATGACCTGCGTGGCCTCGCCGTCCACCATTACAAAGTTCGTTCTGAGCGATTCGTGCCGCCGGCATATCTCACCCAACGTTCTTTCGAGGGCTTGCTCGTTTATGCGGCCGGTGATGCGAACGATACGCGGAATGTTGTAAGCGGAGCCGCCCGGACTTAACTGGTCCAGGAACCAGAGTCTTTGTTGAGCGAAGGAAAGAGGCAGTTTGCCCGCGCGCGCTAGCTTCTCGATCGGCGCAGAAGAGATTTCAGGTTCGCCGCCGAGCGCTTGATTCACACGCGCGGCCAGGCCGGCGATTGTCTGCGTTTCGAAGACGGCGCGCAGCGGCAACTCGATCTTGAAGCTTTCACGCACCCGGGAGATGACT
>DATEMG010000651.1:0-7355 GCA_035275805.1 Blastocatellia bacterium | reverse complement strand
CGGGCGATTGGAAGGGCTGGTTATAATTTCGACCGTTACTGGCTGCCATGGGACAGAAGCAAAACCACTATGCCGTTTGGTTTGCCCCTGGACCAGAAGATGCTTCAAATGGCGACGCGCCAATTGTACGATCCGGGCGTGATCCTCTTTCGCGATTCGAAATCGAAGAAATTGTTGTTGCTCTTTCTGGTCGGAGAGACGCCGACCGGCGGAATCCATAAGTTCGCGTTTAAAGACGCGCTCCGGCAGATTGATGGGCTTGCCGCTTTGATGACTGAAGGGGTGAATAAAAAGGCTCTGCGAATCATTGGCCCGAGCTTTTCAGGCTCGGCTGATTCGCTTGCGATCCTGCTCAAGGCGTGGATAGGTGAATACGATATGGCGCAGCCCAAAGCACCGCCGCCCGCAGTCAGGATCGTTTCGGGGTCCGCGGGAACAATCAACAAAGACGATTTTCTGGACAAAATCGACCAGAAGAATCATGTCAGTTTTGACGCTACGATTGTCGAGCTAAAGCAAGCCACCAATATGTTTCACGAATATCTGATGAAGCTCGATTCGCATCTTAAGAGGTCCGATGGCCGTCCGGCCTCAACTCAGATTGCTTGGTTATCCGAAACCGGCACGGGGTACGGACAGGGAATAAGACGGATGGAGCTTCCGACCCTCTCTCTCACATTCCCTCAGCACATTTCGCAGATTCGCGTCGAGACGGAGAGGGAGAGTCCCTCGCGCGATAAGAGGGCCAATGCGCTGACACCTGAATCCCCCAACCTGGCGCTGCCGATGGGCGAGGCCGGCAGTCCCACATCGAAGGACAGCGTTCCTCCCTATTCACCGCTGGAGACAGTCACGATGGAACTGGCGCTCGGCGAAATGCTCTCCGAAATCAACCGCGAACGTATTCGTTACGTAGGGGTGTCGGCGACCGATCCGCTGGATCGAATCTTCCTCGTTCGCGAGATTCGCAAAAATAGTCCGAACACGAGGATCTTCTTCATGCCAAGCGCCGAACTGCTTTACTTGCATTCCGAGACCAATCTCGATTTTCAGGGCGCGCTTGTCATCTCACCCTATCCGCTTTTCAGCTTGAATCAGTTGTGGACCTATCCATTCGAGGGAGACAAGAGGCGGTTGCAGTTCTCCTCCCATACGGCGCAGGGCCTATACAACGCGACCCTCGAGTTATTGGAAAAAAGAGAGCTGATGTTGGAATACGGCTCTCCGTTCTGCACATACAATGATGATCGAGACCACTATCCGGCGTTGTGGTTGGGCGTGGTCGGACGCAACGGCATATGGCCGGTCACAACTTTTGATATCGGAAATCTCGAAATCACTGAACAATCTTGTGAGCGCCTGAAGTCGAAAGGTGTTTCAACTGATGTTTTAGTAAAACTGCAAGGGATGATCGATCAGAAGTTTAATGGGAAGAAGCAATTTCTAGACAAAGTCAAGGAGTTGATTGGAGATAGTCAAACTAATAAACACGAAGATGCATTTTTGGAACAGGCGCGAAATCCTTACACTCTGGCAGTGGAGCATAATGCAGTCAAATCTCAAAGCAACAATCAGAAGAATATTCGTTTCGGGCTGATGGTCAATTATTGGTCGCCAACAGGCATCGGCGTTTTGTTACTGATTGGGATCATCTGTCTGTTGCTGCCGCTGGTGTTCTTCTTGCAATTAATCCTCTTTTGGGGGCGCAGCAAAGTGAACAAGGCCAATCCTAATCAGTGGAGGGAAGGGCGGTCTAAACCGTTCATATTCATCATCAACCAAATTCTCGAACTTGAGCGCGGGATCGAGGAAGGGAATGTGAAGATTTGGCTGCGCCCCTTCGTCTGGATCAGACGTGGATGGCTTGGTTGGGTTTTTGGCGATGAAGATTTTTATTGTTATGGCCTGGAGCGCCGCATCATCCTGTTATCCTGTTGCGCCTGCCTGCTTACCGTCACGCTTATCATTTCGAGCGTGGTTATGTTGCCGAAGGTGATGACATGGAAGTGGAAGATAATTGATGCAGACACGTCCGAACACTGGTGGGAGTTGCAGGCTGTGTTACGGTTCATGTCTGTTTTCCTTTGGGGTATCACTCTGGCAGCCTTCGCATGGCTGGCCATGAGCATCAGCGCTTGGATTAACAGAGGGCGGCGCCATTTCAATGTGTTTCTCGCAGCTTTGCTGGGGGTTGTCGTCTGCCTATTGATGCTCTTTTTCGTCGTTCGGGGGGTGTTAGATATCTTCTCCGCCAAACTGCCGGAGCAGGTCTTTTTCTTCTTGCGCGCGACTGAATTGACCAGCGGTGTTTCCGTACTGCTGCCCGGATTCTTGGTCATGCTGGCGGCGTTCCTGTCACTCTTTAATGCGGCGCGGCGGCTGAATCTGGTCGAGCGTATGCCCTGTCTGCGGGGGCCCCGGGAGCAGCCCTGCGCCGCGCCGCAATTCCTGCGTTTCGGTCACGAAGAGGCGAAATCATTCGAGGGGTTGAAGGCTCTGGAAGACCGCGTCAAGGAGATGATCGTCTGCCCCAGCTTCAAATTGCCGTGGGCGGTTCCGGTTGCGATCGTGATCCTGATCGTTTATTGGCGTCTCTTTCTCGAGCATTTTATACCATCCGTTGACGGCCCGGGATTTGATTGTTTTTTCAAGCTAGGGTTTTATATCGTGCCACTGCTGCTGGTCTGGGCGTTGATGCGGTTCTTCTGGTTGTGGTATGAGCTTAGTAAATTGCTACAACGCTTGTCGTGGCACCCGCTGATCTCACAATACGCCGCCGAGCATTCCGATGAGAAGCGATTCGCATCACTGCCGAATATAGATCTGATGACGCCCACACCGACATCCGCCGCGTTGTCGGCTTCCGTGCGGCAGGCTCGGTTGTTCTATGAGGAGTTGAAATTTCCGCCGGAGCAGGCCGAGACGGTGGGACGGGTCAAACAATTGGTCGAAGAGGCCGAAAACAAATTGTCGCTCGCCCTCAAGTCAGAAGCGAAACGCGACTGGCAGAAGGCCTTGCAGAATCACCGTGATTCGCAGGAAAAGGTGGCGGAGCTGACCGAGCCGGTCGCCGGCCTGCTCGAAAAGTCATGGCGAACGGCGGACGAGGTTGGCCCGGACGCCGGGTGGTGGGATGAAGGAAGGTTTTTCCTCATCACTCAGGTCGTGGCTTTTCTGCAGCACGTCTTCGCGCACCTGCAGAACCTGGTCTCGCTGGTCACGATAGGGCTGCTCCTGCTGCTGGTCGCGGCCAATTCCTATCCGTTCCAGCCCCGTCAGCCGTTGCAGTTGTTCAGTTGGGTGGGGATCATGGCCTCGGTTGTCGTGACACTCTTCATCTTCGTTAAGATAAGCCGCGACAAGACGCTGAGCCTGCTGGCCGGTACGGCGCCGGGCAGGGTGAAAGTCAGCCGCGATTTTGTGATGCGCGTGCTGGTCCACGGCCTGGTCCCGATCGTCGCGCTGCTGGGCGCGCAGTTCCCGGGAGCAGTGCGCCAGATAATTTCTTGGCTGAGCGTTTTTGAGGGGAAAGGTAGTTAAGAGGCGCCGGTAAAGTGGCGCGGCGCGCGCAATTAGCCTTTCGCTTCCAGACAAATATGATCAGCCTATCCTGACAATCGCCTGGGCGCATCAACAGGCTGCCCAATCCAATTTCTAATCCGGACTCAAATCTTCTGTTAATGAATCAACCCTGGGAGCGTTTATGCCTGTGAAGGACGATGTAAATGAGGTCAGCAAGGAGGTCAATGTGGCATTAAACGCTACTCGATTTAAGGTGATTCCGGGCGCGAAGTCCGAACCGCCGCCCGACCCGGCGCCGGTTTCGATACGCGATCTGGAGGGCCTGTTCCGCGAGCATCACGACCGCGTTTTCCGCGCCGCCCATCGTCTCACGGGCAGCGTGGTGGACGCCGAGGACGTGTTGCAGACGGTCTTTCTGAGGCTGTCGCGGCGGGGCGACGTGAACCTGGAGCCGAATCCGGGGAGCTATCTTCACCGCGCCGCGATCAACGCCGCGCTCGACCTGTTGCGCCAGCGCGCGCGAACCGAGTCCATTCCCATCGACGATGTGGCGCCGGTCCTGGCGGCCAATCCGAGATTCAGCCCCGAACTGCAACAGCGGAACCGCGAATTACGCGATTGCCTGCGCCGCGCGATCTCGAAGCTCGGCGAAAAGTCCGCCGAGATGTTCGTCCTGAAATATTACGAAGGTTACGACAACATTGAGATCGCGCGGTTGATGGGGACGTCGGCGATGGTCGTGGGGGTCTTGCTGCACCGCGCGCGCGCAAGAGTCAAAAAGGAAGTCGGAGATTTTCTGGAGGGAGGCGTCTCAATCGCAAAAGAGCGGAGGTGAATACTATGAAAATGACTGATAGAGAATTGAACAACATCGTTGACGACGTGACGGCTGAAATCCGCAGCGAGAAGCTGGATTCGGCCACCGTGGAGAGCGCGGCCCAGCGCGTGTGGACGCGGATGACCGGCGAGGAGGCCGCCGTCGCCGCCGGCGTCAGGCCGGTCGAACAGATTCGCAACTGCGATGATTTTCAGGCGCTGATCCCGGTCTACCTGCAGGGCTATCTGTCGAGCGCGCGCACGACGCTGCTCGAAGACCACACGCGCGAATGCGTCCCTTGCCGAAAGGCTCTGAAACAGGCGCGTCACGGCAATCAGGAGGCGGTCCAGCTGCGGGAGCAGAGGGAGAAGGCCGACACGGCCCGTTACCGGTCGAACGTGTTGCGGTGGGCCGTCGCCGCCGTGTTGGTGGCCGGCCTGGGCCTTTTCGCATGGCCGTGGATTCAGCGCTCGCTCAATTCGCTATACACGCTCAACGCGATTGTCGATGCGGCTCAGGGCGGAGTATACAAAGTCACCGGCGACAAGACGCAGGCCGTCAAGGCGGGAGAAAAGCTGGCGCGCGGTGAACGCATCCGCACGTCGAAGAGCTCCAGCGCGGTTGTGAGGCTGAGCGACGGGACGCTGGTCGAGATGCGCGAGCGTTCTGAATTTTCGGTCAACGACACGACGACGGGCGCGACGATCAATCTCGAACGCGGACAAGTGATAGTCCAGGCCGCGAAACAGAGCTCGGACCGCAAGCTCTTCGTGCAGACCGATGACAGCCTGGTCTCGGTGACCGGCACGATCTTCTCGGTCAACAGCGGCGCCAAGGGCGCGCGCGTCTCGGTGATCGAAGGCGAGGTCCACGTCGACAACGCTGGCAAATCCCAGGCATTGCGCGCCGGCGATCAGGCGACTACTCACGACAGCATCGAGCGCCTCCCGGTCAGGGAAGAGATCGCCTGGAGCCGGGACGCCGATCGCTACATCGGGATGCTCGACGCGATCCGCGGCCAGATCGACCAACAACTGGCGATGCCGGGCAATCGCTATTCGACCCGATTGCTCGACCTGGCCCCCGCAGACACTGTGATCTACGTGGCCATCCCGAACATCGGCGAGACGCTTGCCCGCGCGAATGTAATACTGCAGGAGAATTTGCATAAGAACGACGAGTTGCGCAGCTGGTGGGAGCAGGAGCAGAAGGATTCCAATAAGCCGGGAGGGAGGCGCCAGGGGCTGAATCAGGCGATCGAACTGATTCGGGAATTTGGCTCGCATCTCGGCGACGAGATAGTGGTCACCGCCGCGGCCAACCCCAAAGGCTCGGGCGAGCCTGAAGAGCCCGTTGTGCTTGCCGAAGTGAAGAACGGGGACGCGTTCCGCGGCTTCCTCGAAGGCCAGTTGCAGAAGCTGGGCGGCGAGAAAAAGCATGCGCGCATAGTTGACGACCCAATGAATATTGGGCCTGAAGGCAAGGGTGAATTCTTCATCTGGATCACCGGCGACCTGGTCGCGGTCTCGCCGGGGCGCGAGCAGCTCCAGAGTCTGGCGGCGAGGATGCGTCAAGGCGCAAAGCCGTTCGCCTTGACGCCGTTCTACGCGCAGATCGCCAATCTCTACCGCGACGGAGCGGGACTGGTGATCGCCGCCGACCTCGACCGTATCGTCATGCAGTCGCTGCGCAAGGAGAAGGACGCGGCGGCGGTCCAACAACTCGGCGTGACCGATTTGCGCTACTTCATCGTCGAGATCAAAGAAAAAGACGGCAGGCCTTACAACCGCGCCGTCGTAAGCTTCCGCGAAAATCAGCGTGGCGTCACATCGTGGTTGGCTCAACCGGGGCCGATGGGCGCGCTCGAATTCATCTCGCCCGACGCCAGCCTGGTCGCCGCCTTCGTCGTCAAAGAGCCCACCGCGCTCGTTGACGACCTGTTCGGCGCCCTGAAGAGGGGCGACGAGGATGCCTGGAAAGATTTGCAAAGGTTCCAGGCGGAGCAGGGAATTGACCTGCGCAACGATTTCGCGGCTCCACTGGGCGGCGAATACGCATTCGCGCTCGACGGCCCCGTGCTCCCGATGCCGTCCTGGAAGGCCATCTTCCAGGTCGATGATCAACAGCGTCTGCAGCAGACACTCGAACTCTTAGTCGGGAAGATCAACGCCGAGATGACCAGCCACGGCAAGAAGGGCTTCGTGTTGGCGCAGGCCGAAAGCGGCGGGCGCGTCTTCTATGCGATAAGATCGCTCGACAGTAGCCTTCTCGAAGTGAACTACACATACGCATACGGCTACTTCATCGCCGCGCCCAGTCGCGCGCTGGTCGAGAACGCGATCAAGTACAAGGAGTCGGGGCACACGCTGCTCGGGGCGCCGAAGTTCAAAGCGACCCTGCCTGAAGACAAACAGGTCAGTTTCTCTGCGATGGTTTACTTGAACGCAGGCTCGGTCACCACTCCGTTGAAGGGCATCGGCAGCGCTGTGAGCGGGCGCGCGCCGAAAGAGGTCCGCAACAAGGTCATGCAGTTACTCGGCAGCAAGGCCGGTCTGGCTTACGTCTACGCGCTCAACGACCGGATGATTATGTCGGTCAACAGCGAGGACGGCCCCGTGGGGTTGAGTCCTTCAGACCTGCTTGGTTTGCCGGGAACGCCGGGCCTCGGTCACATCATCGGCGAGATTGCTCGTTGAGCGCAATCCGTCAGGTCGATGATCAAACTTAAGCGACGGGCGAATGCGGACATTCCGTATTCGCCCGTCGCATTGGTGTTTCCTGTATGCCTGGCGGCGCCAAGATCTGGATTTCGCCAGGCGCCGACTGGGTCAGTACTGCGAGCGGTAGCGAGCGGCCGTTAGCGAAGTAGACGCTCGCTACCGCTCGCGGTACTGATCCGCCGCCTCAACCCAGATCTTGCTGCGCCGAAAATATTGGAGCGCTCGCCGGGCGCCTCATGAAGGAGGCATTCGAAATGAGATTGGGTATCATCGTCGCGGTGGCGGCTATTGCCGTG
>DATEMG010000650.1:0-4038 GCA_035275805.1 Blastocatellia bacterium | reverse complement strand
CGCCGGTGGTGATCTGCGTCGCGTTGTTATTGATCGTGAGCCCCGACGGCGCATCGTAGTTTTGGATGTTGAACACGTTGAACGCCTCGAAGCGCAACTGCAGGTTCCATCCTTCGTAAACAGAGATGCTCTTGAACAGCGAAAAGTCCATGTTGACCACGTGCGACCCTCTGAACGAATTGCGCCCCAGGTTTCCGAACGCGCCGGTGTTGTTGGGGATTCCGAACGCGCAGGGGTTGAACCAACTCGAGGCGGTGTTTACGACGTCAGCGGCGCGCCCGCCTTGAGAGATGGTCTTCTGACAATTCGGATCGGGGTTTGCGGCCACCGGACCGGCCACAAAAGGATCGGCGATCAGGTTGGGGCGGAGGTAATTGCCGGGAGGGTTCAGCGCGGTCCCTCTCAGGTTCGCAAGGTCGCCGGCGACTTGCAGGTTGTAGGGTTGTCCCGATCGGGCCTGAAAGATGTAGTTGGCCTGCCATCCGCCCAGAATCACGGACGCCGGGCCGCTCTGGAACAACTTCTTCCCGCGCCCGAAAGGAAGCTCATATACGGTGGCCCAGGAGAGGAACTGCGTTATGTCGTAGGACGACACGCCACGGGCCGTGCTCATGTCAAAGTAGTTTTGAACGGTAGAGCCTCCGCCAAGGCCGTTCTCGACGTTGAAATAGCCGCTGCTCACGTCAATGGATTTCCCATAGGTGTAGGAGACCAGCGAGTGCAGGCCGTTCGAGAAACGACGCTGGAATCTGACCTGCAAAGCGTTGTAGTTCGAATAGCCGATGCTCTGCGTGTAGTTGATGTTGGCGTTAACCCAGGGCATCGGACGCAGCGCGTTCACGGAAGCGTTGAACGCCGCGTTGCATGCGGCGTCAGTCGTCGCGCAGGTGTTCCTCGACGCCTGCCGCGCGGTGTTGGCGAAGCCCGTATACGGAAGTCTTCCGTTCTTGCTGCCGACATAAGCCGCGGAAACCAGCATCGTCGGCGTGATCTGGCGTTGAACTTCCAGGAGATACTGCTGCGAGTAACCGTCTTTGTAATTCGGGTCGTCGCCGAAGGTGTTAGCGGGATTCCAGGGATTGGTCGTCGGCAGCGGAGTCGCAAACCCACGATTCTGCAGTTGAATGATGTTGGCCGCCACGCCATTCGCGAAGTTGGCGCTGGTGTTTGCCGTGCCGGCGAAGGCCGTGGCGTCGGGCCAGACCGCCAGTTCCAGGTCGTTCTGCGCATACTGGCTCCGGGCCGGGACGGCGTCCCAGTAAAGACCGTAGCCGGCGCGCAGGACCGTCTTAGGCGTGATCGCCCAGGCCACGCCTATGCGAGGCCCGAAGTTGTCCTTCACAGGCGGCGGCGCGAAAAATCTCTCGCCGGCGAGCGTGACATTATTGAAGTTCGGGTCGTTCCGAAACGCGTCCGGGATGCAGGGCGACTGTTGCGCCACGCTGCAAAGCGGTGGCATCTCCTTGGCCCCAATGATGTAGCGCTGGTTAAAAATATCGAGCGCGTTCCAGAGCCTGCCGTCGAGCGTCTTCGGCGAGGTCAGGTAGTCGTAGCGCAGGCCCAGGTTCAAAGTCACGGTCGGCCTCAGCTTCCATTCGTCCTGCACGTATGCCGCCATTGCGGCGTACTTGAATTTGACCTGTCCTCCGTGCTCGATCGGCAGTTGCGCCTGAAAATCGCTGGGAAAACCCAGCAGGGCCGAGGCTAGCGATAAGCCGGTCGCGTTCTGCCCGGCGCCCAGACCGCGAGTCTGTTCGTCGCTGAAGTTATACCGCTGGAAGGTGTTCAACTGGATGCGCCTGGCTTCGATGTATGAGAAGCCGGTCTTGATGTTGTGATTGCCTTTCAGCCAGATCAGGTTCGGCGTGACGCTCCAGTTCGGGTTTTCACGAGGCGCCGCGCCGCGCACGCCGAAATCGTTGTTGCCGCCGTTGGTCCAATTGGCGAGCCGGACGAGCTGGCCACCGAACTTGTCTATGGATCCGAACCCGAATTGCTTCATCGGGTCAGTCCCGGCCACGTGCTGATTCGATTGACCGGAGTCCACGCCGGGGCGGCCCGCATAACCGGCGCGCAAGTCCAGAATGAGTCTCGGACCGAAGGCGTGCGTATAGCCCCCACCGTAGTTCCTGCCCGCCGAACTGCCGGCCGTCACGCCGGCCTGCCCGATCGGATTCGAGACCGTCACTCGTTGTTCGGTATAGCGGAAGAAGACGTTGTCGGATTCGCCGAAGCTGTGATCAACTCGCACTTGATAACTATTGGAACTGTTAGTCTGAGGTCGAATTTGCGCGAAATTGTTCGCCGCGTCCCCTGAAAGATTGGGCGTCGCCGAATACGTTTGGAAGAACTGTTGCATCGGCGCAAAGATCAGGGCTTGCGGGATCTTGCGGCAGGGCGCCCCGATGGTCTGGTCTTGCTGGTTTTGCGCGTTCACCGGTAGAGGCGCGCCGGCGTCGTCGCATCGGAAGCGATCACGGACGAAGGCGGCGCCAACCTGCCTGGTCGAGTAAGGATTGTAGATGTCCCGACCGAAGGGCGTGCGGGAGAAGTCTCCGGCAAGTTCGGCGGCCGTCGGCGCGTATGACAAAGCCAGGGTGGGCTGACTGTAGCGGTAGCCGTCGTAACTGGCGGAGAAGAAAGTTCGGTTCTTGATGATGGGGCCGCTGACCACCCCGCCGAACTGATTCTGTCGGAATGGCAATGGACTGTCGGGCACAACCTGGCCGGGCTTGCACCTGGCCGACGTGCAGACGTCGAAGCTGTTGCGCGCGTCGAATGCGTCGTTGCGAACGAATTCGAATGCGGAGCCATGAATGCTATTGCCGCCGGACTTCGAGACCATGTTTATCACGCCGCCCGTGGCGCCGCCGAACTCGGCCTTGGCGTCATGCCCGACCAGCTTGAACTCCTGCACCGCGTCTATGTTCGGGATCACGATGTATGAAGGCCCGCGGATGTTGGTATTGATGATGCCGTCATAAAAATAGAGCTTCGACCGGTTCTGTTGTCCGTGGATGGACGGGTCGGAGAAGCCCGATCCGGGGATTCCCACGTTACCCTCGACTCCGCCGATGTTCCTGTTCTGAGAAGTGGAGACCGGGGTGACTCCCGGGGTGAGGGTCAACAACTGCGTGAAGTTCCTGCCGTTCAAAGGCAGGTCCTGCACCTCTCTTTCCGAAATCACCGTGCCCAACTCGACCGAGGATCGTTGAACCAACTCCCCGACGGCGCTCACTTCCACCGTCTGGCTGACGTCGCCTACAGTCAGCTCCAGGTCTTGCGTCACTGTCTGGCTGACGGCTACGTTGAAAGCCGGCGTCTGAGCCGTCTTGAACCCCTGCGCCTCCACGCGCAGGACGTATATTCCCGGCTTGACGTTGACGAACGTGAATCGCCCGTCCTTATTGAGCGACGCTTGCGTCTCTATCCCGGTCGCCTGGTTGATTAGTTTGACGGTCGCGGCGGAGATGGCCGCGCCCGACTGATCGGTGACGGAGCCGTTCACCTCGCCCGACGAAGTCTGGCCGAAGATTGTTAAGCTCAGCGTCATCAGCGCCGCCAATAACAGCGCCGCTCGCGCTTTAAATGAAAACCCCGCTGGAAACCCCTCTGGAATCATGGATACCTCCTTGCTGGTTGTAGTCAAATTGAATGTTGGACAAGAGATAATGAAGGCGACCGGCCCCGATAGAAGTCTCAGGGGCCGATCTTGAATCCCAGCAAAGCAAGTTCCGTAACCCACCTCCGCGCCCTCTTTTCGTCGGAGGGTTGACGGTTCGTTACCGATAACGGCAGTTTATAGGCGTTATCGGTAACGATGTCAAGGCTGAAAGACGCTTGCGGCGAATTCAGGCGGGTATGGAAAAGGGAAGAAGTCCGAACGGAAAGGTGTCCTAACTCCGGTCTGTCAGCGGATCTCGACGTAATCGACGCGCGCGTGCTCTCCTTCTTCGCGCCCGGCCTCTACGCGGATTTCGGCTCCGTTGGCTATGAATACGCCGGTGAAGGTCCTGGTCTTCCAAGTGTGATCATCTA
>DATEMG010000649.1:0-3091 GCA_035275805.1 Blastocatellia bacterium | reverse complement strand
GCTTTCCGCCCCATTCGCCTTGTCGCCCAGTCGCCCAGTCGCCCCGTCTCTCTGTGGCTCTGTGGCTAACGACTGGGAGGGAAAACCATGAATACGACATTTGCTATAAGTGACGGCTTCGTCGCCGAGCAGAACCGGAAGGCGAAGGCCTGGCTCGACGAAGATTACGAACACCTGGGGCGGCAATTGCGGCGGCGCGGAGTGGAGATCGAGGACCTTACCGACCAGGCGCAATCGTTCAAAGTGGCCGTGCCGTCCTGGGGCGTGGGCACGGGCGGGACCCGGTTCGCGCGCTATCCGGGGCCGGGCGAGCCGCGCGGCGTTTACGAGAAGCTCGAAGATTGCGCGACCATCAACCGGCTCGTCCGAGCGACGCCTACCGTCTCGCTTCACATACCCTGGGACAAACCCGAAGACCCGGCTGAACTGCGAGAGTACGCCGCTTCACTGGATCTGGGATTCGACGCCATGAACTCCAACACCTTTCAGGATCAGCCCGGACAAAAGCTCTCTTACAAATTCGGCAGCCTCACGCACCCCGACCACGCCGTCCGCGAGCAGGCCGTCGAACACAATGTGGAGTGCATAGAGATCGGCAAGAAACTCGGCTCCAAGGCTCACACAGTCTGGATCGGCGACGGCGGGAATTTCCCGGGGCAGCAGCATTTTCGCCGAGCGCTCGAACGCTACATCGACAGCCTGCGCGAGATTTATAAAGCCCTGCCCGACGACTGGCGCGTGTTCATCGAGCATAAGCTTTATGAACCAGCCTTCTATTCGACGGTCATCAACGACTGGGGGACGAGCTATTACTGCGCCACGCAGCTCGGCCCGAAAGCGCAATGCCTCGTAGACCTGGGGCACCACGCGCCGAACGTCAACATCGAAATGATAGTGGCGCGACTCATCCAGTTCGGCAAACTCGCCGGTTTCCATTTCAACGACAGCAAATACGGCGACGACGACCTCGACGCGGGATCCATCAAGCCGTTCCAACTCTTTCTGATTTTCAACGAGCTTGTCGACGCCGAAGTGAATGGGACGCCCGATTTCAAGCCGGCCTATATGCTCGACCAGTCGCACAACATGACCGATCCTATAGAATCGCTGATGCTGAGCGCTGTCGAACTGCAGCGCGCGTACGTGCAAGCCCATATGGTCGACCGCGGCGCGCTCGAAGAGGCGCAGGAGGAGTGCGACGCTATTCGCGCGCTCTCCACGCTCAAACAGGCCTTCACGGCCGATGTGGCGCCGGTCATCGCGATGGCGCGCCAGCGCGCGGGCGGCGCAATCGATCCGCTCGCGGTCTACCGCGCCAGCGGCTATCGCCGGCGCAAGGCTGAAGAGCGCCCCGCGCAGATCGGCATGTCAGCAGGCATCGTTTGAACGGGGAGTGGGGAGTGGGGAGTGGGGAGTGGGAAGAAAACGAGTCTTAGCAATTCATTCTTCTTTCCCCATTCCCCACTCCCCATTCCCCACTCCCCATTCCCCAATGAACGAACCTCTCTACATTGCGGTTGATCTCGGCGCCGGAAGCGGGCGCGTCTTTCTCGTCGGAGTCGCGCCGGGCGAATTGCTGATTGAGGAAGCGTACAGGTTTCATTATCCGCCGGCCCGACGCCAGGGGCATTTGCGCTGGGATCTGCATGGCGTCTTCGCGGACATCAAGGCCGGATTGTTTGTGGCGGGAGAGAGAGCGCGGCGGTTCAAGCGGCCCGTCGTGAGTGTCGGCGTAGACAGTTGGGGCGTTGATTATGGGCTGATCGATGCCGACGGCAATCTGGTCGAAGACCCGATCTGCTACCGCGACGAGCGAACGGCAGGAGTGATGGAGCAGGTCTTCGAACTAACGCCCCGCGCCGAAATTTTCGCCCGCACGGGCATCCAGTTCCTCGCCTTCAACACTCTCTTTCAACTTTTCGCTCATGCGCGATCGGGCATTCCGTCCAGCGCCGCGAAGATGCTGTTGATTCCCGACCTGATCAACTTTCTGCTCACAGGCAGAATCGTCACGGAATACACGAACGCGACGACGACGCAAATGATCGAAGCCGAGACCGGCGCGTGGGATCATCCGTTGATCGAAGGCCTCGGACTTCCCTCGCGGCTGCCGGCCGAGATCGTTCCGGCGGGCGCGGACCTGGGCCCGCTCAACCCCGAACTGGCCGAAGAGTTGGACCTGAAAGGCGTCCGCGTCGTCGCCCCGGCTACGCATGACACGGGCAGCGCGGTGGCCGGCGCGCCGCTCGAAGACGGCTGGGCTTACGTCTCTTCAGGCACCTGGTCGCTGGTCGGCGTCGAGCTGGATCGGACGCTCATCAACCCTGAAGTTGCGCGCCACAATTTCACCAATGAGGGCGGCGCGTTCGGGACGATTCGCTTCCTGAAGAACGTGATGGGGCTGTGGATTCTGGAATCCTGCCGCCGGGAGTGGCGGGAGCGCGGACTGGAGGTCGATTACGACGTCTTACTCGCGCGGGCGTCGGCGCGGCCCGATTCCAAAGCATTGATCTATCCTGATGACGAAGGCTTATTCAACCCTCCGAATATGTCCGCGGCCATTGCGCGACAATTGGCCGAAACCGGCCAGACCGTAGACGACGACCCGGCGGCGATTACCGCGACGATCCTCGACTCGCTGGCGCTGCGATACGCGCAGGTCATCCGCACAATCGAGACGCTTATCGGAAAGTCGGTGGGCGGCGCGCAGATTGTCGGCGGAGGCAGCCAGAATCAATATCTCAATCAGGCCACGGCCAACGCGTCGCAAAAAGTCGTCATGGCCGGCCCGTCTGAAGCCACGGTCATCGGCAACGCTCTCGTCCAGGCGGTCGCCGCGGGCCGCTTCGCCACACTCGCTGAAGCCCGGCGCCACGTCGCCGCAAATATCAGCCCGCGCCGCTTCGATCCGCAGCCGTCAGCCGTGTGGGAGGAGAAGGCCCGTCGTTACGCGGAAATCGAAGCGCGATTTGCGAAGGGATGAAGCGGGACAGAATAATGGTCTTAGAGAATTAAGTGGCCCCGTATCAGTCGTTCATCCTTCGGCGCCTTTGCGTCTTTGCGCCTTGGCGAGAACCGCCGCCTGAATGAA
>DATEMG010000648.1:0-8272 GCA_035275805.1 Blastocatellia bacterium | reverse complement strand
CTTTGTTAAGGTTGCAATCAGTTTCCGGCTCTGACGCCAAAAGTTGCGGCGTAAGCTGAAAGATGCGCAGTCACGCGCCTCAGCTTTTGCCGCGCTTGATTCCATTGAGCAACGAGTCGGACCAGGTTGCCAGCGGTCGGCGCGATTGACGCCGCAATTTGGCCTCGGACTGATTGTACGTCGCAAGCAGTTTGCGCTGATCGCAAATACATTCAATCAGTTTCGCCCGCCCGAATGCACGCTCGATTACAACCGACATTTGCCAACCGACCGTGTACCACGGCCCATGGACGCCAAAAAAAGAGAATGCGGTTTTTTGTATCTCTTCTCTGCTCAGCCGATTTTCCAGAATCGCTATGAAAAACTCTTCGACGGTTTTCAGATCGGCATTGAAGTTGGCTACATCCCGATCCCAGCGGGCGCGTTCTTCCGCATTGCTGGCAGCGAGCGGATGAGTCGCGGAGCCGCCCGCCGCCGCCAGCATCGCAAAGCCCTCGCCAAACGAGCCGATCAACTTCACTACGCCTTGTGGAAGGAGCGGCAATGCGGCAATTTCACGAGCGGCGTCTGGAGAAGGACAACCCGCGCTATAGCCGATGTGATGCAATTCGTGCGCGAGCGTGTTCTCGAACTTCTCGCGGCTGACGGTCGGATTGAGATAAAGAAAAATCGCGGGGTCGCCTTTCAGGTCAAAAACGAAGCTGTTTTCTCGCGGTTTGATGACCAGGTAAATTTTCGCGCGGATGCGCGCCGCCTTCGGCAAATATGCTAGCGCCAGACGACCTGCTCCGGTCATATCCGCATGCATCCATTTCGCCAGCGTGTCGGCGAGCGCCTGTCGTTGCGCAGCCAAACGGTCGGAGAGCACAAAGGCGCGGAATTCTTCGTCCTCAAACGAATACTTCATCGCTGTCTCGCGCTGCTTGAGTCGCACATATCCTTCACTGGAAAACACCCGCCGCCAATCGGCGTCAGTAATATTCTGTTGCGCGTCACGTTTGGCCAGAATAGCAAGCACGGCCTCGGCTTCATCATTGATCAATCGCACGTCTATCGCGGGCGGCGCCGTCGTTTGCGTGAAGGCAATCGGCTGTGTTGATGATGGTTTCTCCGCTCTGATGGCATAAATGCCGGATGCCAGCGGGAGAACAACCATCAGCGTAAGTCCGATTTGCTTGAGTAACATTCGCGCGCCGCAGCGCAGGTATTGCCAAAACGTTTGCATATTTCCTCTTAAAGAAGGTTTCAGGTTTCAGGTGTGAGGTGTCAGATTGGAACATGCGGCGTCACTCTTTTACTGAAACCTGAAACCTGAAACCTGAAACCTATTCGCATCTGAGCGCCACCATCGGATCAACCTTCATCGCCCGCCGCGCCGGCAGGTAACAGGCCAGCAACGCCACAAACGCCAGCAACAGCGAAACTCCGATGAATGCCGACGGGTCGGTCGCCGTCACTTTGTACAGAAATCCCTCCAACGCCCGCGTCAGCGCGTAGGCTCCGGCCAGTCCCACACCGACGCCGATCAAGACCAGCGACAGCCCTCGCCGCAATACCAGTTTGAGTATGTCTACGGGAAGCGCGCCCAAGGCCATCCGCACGCCGATCTCATGCGCGCGCTGCGCCACGCCGTAGGCCATCACGGCGTATGTCCCGACCGCCGCCATCGCCAGCGCCATCATTGCAAAGACGACCAGCATCCACATCATCAGCTCTTTCGGCGAGCGCCGTTCGTAAACGGCCTGCTCCATCGCCTTGATTTCTGAAAGCGGCAATCGCGGATCGAGCGAGACCAAACTCTCGCGCACGGCGGACGCGATCCGCATGTGGGCGCCAGGGGCGCGAATAACCAGAGTCATTCGGTACGAAGGAGTTTGCGCAAACGGTAAATAGACGCCGGGTTCCTGCGGGCCGTCCAGATCCTCGTTCATGACGTTGGCGACGACGCCGATGATTTCGTATGAACCAGACTTCGCGTCGCCGAATCCGACCCGCCGGCCGACTGCGTCCGACCCCTTCAGATAACGCGCCGCAAACGCCTCGTTCACCAACAGGACGCGCGGCGCTTGCGCGTCGTCTTGCGCGTTGAAGAGTCGCCCCTTGCGCAACTCCGTGCCGATGGCCGCGAAATAACCCGGCGTGGCGATGCGCCGTTCCGCGTGCGGTTCTTTGCCCTTTTCGAAGGGGGGTTGGCCGACGATTTGAAACCTGCTGCTGGTGTAGCTGCCAGTCATTGGCAGACTATCAACCACACCGGCGCCGATCACGCCGGGTAGGGCTTCCACACGTTGCAACAACTGCCGGTAGAGGTTGCGGCGTTGCTCTTCTTCGGGATATTTATCGCGCGGCAATTCCAGACTCATCGTCATGACGCCATCCGGCTTGATGCCCAGATCGGCGCGCAGAATCTCGATGAAACTGCGCACGAACACTCCCGCGCCAACTACCAGGACCGTCGCGATGGCAAGTTGCGCCACCACTAGCCCGTTGCGCAATAAACCACGACCACTTTTGCCCGGCGCGCCCTTGTCTCCGCCCTCTTTCAACGTTTCGTTGAGGCTGGTCTTCGCCGCCTGCCACGCAGGCGCCAGGCCGAACAGAACGCCGGTCAGGATCGAAACCGAGGCGGTAAAGACGAGCGTGGCGTAGCTCAATCCCACCCGGTTCCACCCGGGAATATATTTCCCCATGCCCTCGGGAATCGCTTTGACGAGCGATTCGACGCCCCAGGCGGCCATCAGGCAACCGAGCGCGCCGCCGACGAGCGCCAGCATCACGCTTTCGGTCAGCAATTGACGCATCACGCGCCATCGCGTCGCGCCCATCGCCAACCGCACCGCCATCTCTTTTCGCCGAGTGGCCGCGCGCGCCAGCAACAGATTGGCGACGTTGGAACAGGCGATTAACAGAACGAAGATCGCGGAGCCGATCAGGGCGGGCATGGCGACCCTGGCGCCGCGAGTGAAATACTTGTTCAAATCCTCGACAAAAGCGGTGTGGCCCATCTCCAGATCGGGAAACTTCTGTTGGATGCGCCCGGAGACGCCGCCCAGTTCGTCATTGACCTGCTCAATGGTCGCGCCCGATTTGAGCAGCGCCATCGCCCTCAGGTAATGATTGCCGTGATCCTGCATCATCCGAGGTTCGATGACGAACGGCGTCCACATCTCACCGCCGCCATAAGGAAACTCGAAATCTTTGGGCATCACGCCGATCACCTCGAACGGTTTGTCATCGAGTATGATCTGTTTGCCGACGATCTTCGGGTCGCCGCCGAAGCGCGTTTGCCAGAAGGCATGTCTGAGCACTACCACCTGGGCGTTTCCCTCCTCGTCCTCGCCACGACGGAACGTCCGCCCCAATTGCGGCTGCGCGCCGAGCGCGTCGAAGAAGGCTGCAGAGACTCCATAGCTCGTGTAACGTTCAGGCGGCCCATCGCCGGTCAAGGTGTAATCACGACCGCGCATGACGACCACTTCCTGTAGCGTCCGCGATTGCTCGCGCAACGCAATCACATTGCCCGGCGACACTGAACCGCGTGTGATTCCCGCTTCAAGATTGCGCTCGAAGAGCATCGTCAATCGTTCCTGGTTCGGAAACGAAAAAGGCCGCAACATTGTCGCGTCCGCAGCGCTGAAGTTGGTCGTGACGGCGCCGATGCCCAACGCGATGGCGAGCGCGGCGATCAACGTGAATCCCGGCTTCTTCAACAATATTCGCGTGCCGTAACGCATGTCTTGCAGTAATGTTTGCACATGCACTCCTCATTGCCCACTGCGGCCCTGTTTCTCACGCAGCGCTTTTAGCTGATCAACAAGCTCCCAGTTCTTCGGATTCAACGCCAACGACTTCTCGTAGTTTTCGATCGCCTGTTTCAGGTCGCCGGTTCTTTCGTAAGCGTCTCCCAACACGAATAGAGCCATATCGGATCGAGGGTGCTCCGCGACATTGAATTTGAAGAATTCGATGGCGTCTGGAAAACGTTTATGGACATTCATCAACCGGCGACCGACCAGACGCAGCGGCCAGATCATGCCAACATAGGCGTTCACCGGCTCGGCTTTGAATTCACGATAATGCCGGATGGCCGCTTCCATCCCTTGCTTCATAAATATGTCCAGCATCGTATCTTCCAGCGGCGGGCGCGGTATGTAGTTGAGAATGATTTCCATCGCCGGGTCGCGGTTTGTGCGGTAATCTTCCGAGGTGAGTTCGGCGGCCAGCAGCGGCGGGGTCCAGGGACTGTCGTCGCCGGGTACGCCGCGCTGCATAAATTCGTTCGAGTGTTCGATCACGAGGCGGCTGTGCGGGAGTATAAAGCTGGTCGACCCGCTCACCCCACCCATACCGTAATGATTCGGCTTGCCGCCGGTCGGTTCGCCGACAAAGATCGCGCGCGCGTGCTTTTGCAGATCGCCGACTAGCCATACGGCGGCGGAAAAAGTACTTCGTCCGATTATGACGAAGAGTTTGCCCGGCTGGTTGACCTTGTCGCTGCGAATCAGCCCGTGAATGAACGGCAGGTTAAGCTGGGAGTTTCCGCCGCCGTTTCGGCGGATGTCCAGCACGAAGCGGTCTACCGGGTTGGCCTCTACAAAAGCGAAGAGTCGCTTGGCGAAATCGGCGATGGTTTCGTCCCTCTTTTCAGCGACAGCGTTGTACTGCACATAAACGGTCTTCGAATCGGCCAGATACTCGAACCAGTAAAGATTTCGCGGGTCTTTCAGCCACAACGGCGGCGGAGCGGCCTTGTCGCGCGCATCGACCCACTTCTCTTCGGCCGCGAAGAGTGATACAGGCTTCAGGTCTATCGCCGTCTGTTCACCGCGTTTCTCGACCACGAAACTGGCCCGCTCCATGTCCTCGATCAGGCCCAACCCGTGGAGAGCTTCGGGTATAACCAGCCACCTGGGGATCCATAACTTTATGTGCATTTCGTTATCGTGCGCGCAGATTTCTCGCGCGGCCCGGATCGCTTGCTCCGTCGTGACGCCGCCGATTTTGACTACGCGGCCCCCGACCGCGCGGGCTAATTCGGGAGCCGCCTCTTGCACAAACAGGCCGTCACGATACAAGAAGAGCCTCAGCGGATAGCGACGAAAGGCAAACCCGCTGGGGTCGCGCTTGGTGATCCTCGTGTGACCGTCTTTGACCTGGGAGACGATCCGCAACATCTCGACGAAGATTTGCGGCGGGTTGAGCGTCGGAATTCGTTCGTCGAGCCGCTTGACCACCTGCTCGAACTGCTCGCGCGTCATCGCGGCGAAGAGGTTCTTGTGACGCCTGGGCAATTCCTCTGCAAGAAAACGCAAGTCGGCTCGCCATTGCTCGACCGCCGCCTGGTCCAACTTTTGTTGAGCGAGCGCGGATGAAGAGGCGCAGCTGATTGAAAAGATGAGCGCAACCATCAAACGGCAGAACAGGCTTTGTCTTCTTTTTTCCATAGGTCCTCCCGGGATTTTGAGCTCCATGCCATACGCGATAATGATTATCCCGATTGAATAACCAAGCGGCGTGCCATCGAGGCTGAAAACTTAAATGCTGAAATGATGCGATTTAACCCCAGACTGATGGCATTTGGCTAGCGTCCGGTGTCCGATTCTGGGATCGCTTTTTCCCAAAACTGAAGCGCGGCTTAAGACTTTCGGCGGAATTATTGCGCCTCTGAACAACCCGGTCTTATACTCCACGATGTTCAATCTTCAACTGACCGTTTGCCAACGGCTTGCAACCGGTAGAGTGTCTACAACCGATGAAGGAGAAAATCATGACGAATCGCATTCGCTTAGCCTTGCTCAGTTTCGTGTTGCTAGCGGGAGTCGGCGTCGCCCTTGCTCAAAACCAAAACCCGGAGCCCTCTCAGACCAAAGATCCTGCCCCCGACATCGCCGGCATTTGGACGGGGACGTGGGGAGTTTACAATCCGGCGCAAGGCACGACCCCGCCCAAGGACATCTGCAAGAAACTCGACGCGAAGGTAGAACGTAAAGACAATGTCTGGGAAGCCGTATTTGAAGGCGATTGCGGACGCCCATACAAATACACGATCAAGATGGAAGGCCGGCAGATCGGCAAGGCCGTGATGTTCAAAGGCACTGTAGACCTCGGCAAAAATGACGGGGGCGTCTTCGATTGGATCGGACGCGCCAACGACAAGGAGTTCATCGGATTCTTCACGAGCGCGTTTTACACTGGGACGTTCAATCTCTCGCGGCCAAAAGCAGATACAAAGTAGCTACGGAGACTTGATTGGGACTGACTATTTGCGAAAAGCATAGGGAAACGCTTTAAGAAAGATTTGAGAGGTAGCGCATGTACTGTCCTCGATGCGCGGCGCAATCGATTGATGACCCCAAGTTCTGTCGCTCATGCGGCGCAGACCTTAAAGCCGTGGCGCTTTCGCTCGCCGGGCAAAACCTCCCGGCCAAAAGCGGCAAAGGTAAAGCTAAAAGCGCTAAGGCGGGAAAGAGCCCTGAGGAAATGCGAGGTAAAGGCGTGCGCGACGCCATTGAAGGAGCGACCCTTTTAGTAGGGTCGCTATTGATATGCCTTGCCATTAATTTGCTCAGCAACCATCCGGATCGAATCGCTGTCATGGGTCTCTGGGCGGTATTCTTCGGCTGGATGGCTTGTTGGGGAGTCATCGCAATAGCCTCAGGCCTTGGCGCCATTATGCAGGTCGCAAGTATGGGGTCGAGAGCGACTTTACCTCAACCGGCCGATGATCCGGCAATGGTTCCTGATACTGACCCTTTAGCCAGCGCAATAGTATTTCCTACGCCGAGCATCACTGAACACACGACCAAATCACTTGCCGCACAGGCGCATTCGTCAAAAAATACAGATTAGGCGCTGCAGTGATCAGACTGGCGATCTGAAATAACGGGAGACCGAGTTATGTATTGTCCATCTTGCGGGTCGGCCTTATCGCGGCAGATGAAGTATTGCACCCGTTGCGGGGCGCAAACGAACATGATGGAGATCGGAAAGGCCGAGAAACGCTTTGACGAATACCTCGAGGGATTATTCTGGGTTACGGTCCTCGGGCTGGGAGTTATTCTGGGCGGGGCGACTTTGCTGACAAAAGTTCTTGATGTCAGCAACGGAGTGGTCGTCGCCTACCTGGTACTGAGTTCAATAGCGTTCCTGACTATCTTCTGGCTGAGCCTCCGGGAGACCTTGCGTATGGCTAAAAATTTGAAGAAAGGGGACGTTGGAGCCTTGGAGCCGTCGCGCGATACCAACAAAATGCTCCCGGCGGAAGGGGATGCGCCTGGCGTATCGCCTCAAAGCGTTACTGAGAACACTACTCGCTCGCTCGAACCGGCGCCCAGCGAGCATGCCGCAAATCAATGAAGTCCGTAGAAAAGCCTGAAATTGCTCCGAAAGGAATCAAGACGTGAAGTTGAACTCCCGAATCGCCGCCTGTCTAATCGCAACCGCCGTCCTGTTCTCGCCCGCGAACGCGGTCGCCACGAAGCTGAAAATCACCGAGAATCGCCGCTACCTGCAATACGAAAACGGCAAGCCATTTTTCTACCTCGGCGACACGGCCTGGGAACTGTTTCATCGTTTGAATCGCGAGGAGGCCACGCAATATTTGACGAACCGCGCGCAGAAAGGCTTTACGGTGATTCAGGCCGTGGTTCTCGCGCAGCTCGGCGGGCTGACCGTTCCGAACCCATACGGCGATTTGCCGTTGATTGGCGGCGACCCCGCCAAACCCAATGAAGCCTATTTCCGCCACGTAGACTTCATCGTCAACAAAGCTGAAGAGCTCGGAATGTTCGTCGGGATGCTGCCGACCTGGGGCAGCTATTGGGCGCTGGGCAAGGCCGCGTTCAACGCGACCAACGCGCGACAGTACGGCCGATTCCTCGGCGCGCGGTACAAGGAAAAGTCGATCATCTGGATTCTCGGCGGCGACCGCTCGATCACCAATGACGAGGAGCGCGCGATCATCGACGCGATGGCCGCAGGCCTGACCGAAGGCGACGGCGGCGCTCATCTGAGAACATTCCACCCCATCGGCCCCGGGCTTTCGTCCATCAAACTGCACGACGCCCCCTGGCTCGACTTCAACATGTTCCAGTCGTCGCATGCGGCGCGCGATCACGACAACGGCTTGTACGTCGAGCGCGATTACGCGCTGAAGCCCGCCAAACCCACGCTGGACGGCGAACCGCGCTACGAAGGCATTCCCGTCGGCTTTTACAATCGTGGCGCGAGCGGCATGGAGCGGTTCGACGATTACGACGCGCGCCAGGCGGCT
>DATEMG010000647.1:0-3959 GCA_035275805.1 Blastocatellia bacterium | reverse complement strand
CGGCAGCAGTGGTGTGTGGCGCGAGTTGTTTACTCGCGCCCGGCGCCAGAGCGCGAGTAAACAACTCGCGCCACAACTGCGCGCCTCAATGCTTTTACCCAGGCGCTTAAAACGAAACCCAGACGGGCAGCGGGTCATCCACTCGCAGGACGGACTGTTGCATGAACCTCTTTTTGTACTCTTCTCGAATCTCCTCGATCTTGACGCCCTTCTCATTCCGCGCAGACACCGGGTAAAGCAGTATCAAAACGACGCTGCGCTCCTGCTCGACATCGCCTTCGGAATTGAGGAATTGCCCCCTGCCTGTTAAGACCGTCAGCCCGTCCGGGAATCGTTCGGTTACAAATCCGGAGAGGAACCTGTCAAACTCCTTCCGGCTGACCTCCGTACCGTCCGGCTTATTTCTCCCGAAATAGAGTTCAGTGCGGATGAACGGCGACGCCTGGAACAGCTTTTGTCGGCCTTCGTGATCCTGCGCGGAGGCTTGCGATGTGGCGCTGAGCGCAACCTGACCCTGGGCGAACGCTATGGGCGCCATCAGCGCGCTCATGAGTAAGATCAGGGCGAGACATTGTTTCTTCAGGAATTTATTCATCATTATTTTGTTATCTCCTATTACTCCGATGTTGTGTTGAGCTACAGGGCGTCGCGACATCGCCGGTATGACGATGACGCGCACACCCTGTAGAGTCCGATATCAGCAATTCCGAAATTAAGGCTAAGGCGTCAGACGACCTCGCAATGTGTTGTCAATCACTCTGCTACCGAAGCGCATCGGCAGGTACTTCACCTGCCGCCAGCGTTCAAGCAGATCGTCGTAATGAGGGCTTTGCGGGTTGCCGGACTGACCCGGCGCGATCATGAAGCGCGAGTTACTGATGGCGTCGTGGTCCACGATCTGGCGGTACTGCGCCGAGTGCAACTGGTTATACTCGTCCCATTGGAAGACCGACGCGACGTTGACCGTGAACTTGTCTCCGCCGTTCGGAATGCTGCGGCTGAAGATCGGTTGGAGCTGCGGATTCTTGTCGAATGGGTTGTGCGGGAAGAGCGCGTGATGCGCGCGATCCCAGCGCCAGGACTGGATGTCATCCGTTCCTTGCGCCTCGGACATCTTGGCCAGACCTTCGGTCAGCGCAATGGTGAGCGTGTCGGCGCAGGTTTCGACTTGAGGCGTACGCACGTCGTCGCACCACCTCGTGTTCTTTTCGAGCGCCGATTCGAGCGCCATGCCGATATGATAGATGTGCTCTGAATACGTGAGCCACAGCTTGTCGCCCAGCGTCGAGTCATACAGTTCGTCGGCGAACAGGCGCTCGCCGAGCTTGAGATACCAGGCCTCGAAGATGGCCGCCCGCGCGCTGTCGCCCGTGACGCCCAGATCCCAGGCGCTTAACATCTCCATTGCCAGTTTGGCGCGCTTGTCAGCGGGCCGCGCCCTGAGCATCGTCGGCAGCAACTCGCGCGCGTGCAACGCAACGACGTCGCCCTGCATCGCCTCCATGTCTTCCGGCGAAAGCTTCGGTTTGCGCTTGATCATATCGATGATGCGGGCGGCGCGGTACGGCGCGGCGAAATTGGTCCCGATCAGGTGAGGGTAGTCGTCGCCCGTGACCTTGTTGTTGGCCGAGACGATGTAGCCTTGTGGCGGGTTGTACAGCTTCGGCAATTCGGCGAACGGCGCGTAACCCGACCACTCATGCTCTCCCGTCCAGCCTTCCACCGGCAGGCGGCCGTCGTCTCCCTTGGGACGCATCGGAATAGTCGCCGCCGCAATGTAGCCGATGTTGCCTCGGTAGTCGGCGAAGACGTAGTTCTGATCGAAAGGGCGGTGAACGCGCGACCCTTCGAGGAACTCCCGCCAGTCGCGGGCTCGGTTGTAGGCCAGTCCTGCCAGGATGCCGTTGTCCGTCGGATCATTACCAGTCCAGCGCAGCGCCAGCGGTCGACCGGCGGGGTTTATCACGTCGGAGATGAGCGGGCCGTGGCGCGAGATGCGCACGCTGAGGTTGACGTCGGGTTTGCCTTTGACCTTGATCGTCTCCGGCACGACGACGAGCGGCTCCCACTCGCCTCTAAACTCAACCTCGTTGCGCTCGTTGACGCGCTCGATGTAAAGGTCCTGTGAATCAACATTGGTCGTGGTCAATCCCCAGGAAATATAGCCGTTGTGACCAATGGCCACGCCCGGGATACCGGGGACGGTCGCGCCTATCACGTCCAGATCGCCGCCAGTTAAGCGGGCCAGGTGCCAGTTCGCTGGAATCTGCGAAGTGAGATGCGGGTCGTTGGCGAGGAGCGGCCGGCCCGTCGTCGTGCGCTCGCCGCCGATCACCCAGTTGTTGCTGCCAAAGCCTTCCGCGCCCAGGCCTGTCTGTCCCTCGATCCGGCGGTTGAGTTCGAGCAAACCGCTGACTACTGATGAATCGAGTCTGGGAGCTGAAGCCCCAGCGTAATTACCCCCCTTCCCTCGTCGGCCCCTCGCCGTCATTTCCGTCCCTGGAATGATCGTCGGTCCATCGTCTGTGTAGGCGGGCATCAGTTGCGCGGCCTTTGCCGGGTCGCCGAGCTTCGCTATCAGTTGGGCGCGCAGCAGTTCTTTGTCCCAGTTGGAGCTGACGCCCCAGAAGAGGACTTTGCTCCAGACCAACACGTCCTCGGGCTTCCAAGGCTCCGGCTCAACGCCGAGGATCGTGAACTCGGGAGGAAGCTGGCGATCGGGGCCGCTGAGATAGGCGTTGACGCCCGCGACATAAGCCTTGATTGGCCGCTGCTCCTCCGGGCTTAAGCGCGCCCAGGCTGCGGCGGCGGAGCGATGCGTCCCGACGGTTCGGAACAGGCTGTCGATTCCCAGCGCCGATTCGCCGAGAATCTCCGCAAGCCGCCCATTGCCGAGCCGGCGCTGAAATTCCATCTGCCAGAGCCGGTCTTGCGCGTGCGCGTAGCCGAGGCCGAAGTGCGCGTCAACCTCGCTGCCCGCGCGGACGTGCGCCACTCCAGCGGCGTCCCGCTCGATCGCCACCGGCCCGTCGACGCCGCGAATCGGCGCCGATACTTGCGCTCCCACAGTTCCGGGGCGCCAGACAGAGCCGCCGAGGCTGATGACGAACAGCAGCGCAAGCGAAGTTATCAATGTTCTACGTATGCTAAATGAAAACGGTACTACCATATTTCTCTATTACTCTCATCGTTAAGACACGGCAGTAGCTCGCAGGCGCACAGGCGCCTCCTGCCATGTACGGGGTTAAGTCGGCCTTTGTCGTTCGGTCTGATTTAGATTCTTCGGTTGGTTTACCCTACTGTGGATATCGCCGCTTCCGGCAGGAGGCCGAGTTGCCTTGCCATATCGACGTCATTGCGAGCGGCCCAATGTTCGACGATCAGGCCGCCTTTCATCCGGAACATGTGAATGTGTCGCGTCTTGAAGCCCTTGCCGGTCGGCGGCACTCCGGCCAACAATCCTTCGTGGACGAAGGGGCTCTGGCAAGTCCCCTTATGGGTTCCGCTAAACATACAATGCGCCACGACCCAATCCCCTTCCGCCACGATGTTGAGCGGCGCTATTTTCACGTCAGGGAATGTAGTCAGGATGTCCTGAAGTATGGCGCGGACCATATCGCGGTTGACTGGGATTCCGTGATTGATTACCTGGTCGGCGAAAAATTCGCACTGAGCTATGAACCCTCTCTGCGTGACTACCTTGAACATTTGCCAAATGGTAACTTTATTTTGTTCTCTCGCGTTCATTATTTCTTCAATTTCGGTCTAATTTCGGTCTAAAAATCGTTCAATTTAACGTCTGGTCGTTCCGAGAGAGGTTACATAAGGTACAATCCGTCTTCTCGGATAAAGCGGTCATTATTGCTCGCGATATTGATAGGATACCCGAACGTTGGAACGCCGAATCAGTACCGCGAGCGGTAGCGAGCGTGGCTCCTACCAGTAACCTACTTCGGGAG
>DATEMG010000646.1:0-6877 GCA_035275805.1 Blastocatellia bacterium | reverse complement strand
GACGGAGGGGATAAAGAGATTCCGTCTCCCTGTCTCCCTCTCGCCCAGTCGCCCCGTCGCCCCGTCGCCCCGTCTTTCTTTCTTAGTCTCTTTCGATCCTAAGATCGTTCCTGACTTCGAAGAGGCCCGGAACGCCACGGGCTCTGATGTTGGCGATATCGCTGTCGCCTTTGTTCGCTACCACGCCTTTCAAAACAAGCCTCCCGCGACTGACGATGATGTGAATCGACGGGATGGGCTGCTGGCCGTAGCGGAAGAGCGGCGAGTTGAAGTTGAAAAGCTCGCGGAAGACCGCCCTCCGCAGGCGATCGTCGTTCGGGGAGAGAGGCAAAACCTCGATCTGGTTTATCACTCTTTCCACGCCTTCGACTTTTTCGACGCGCCTCTGCGCGTCCTTCTTCAACGTCGGCCTGGTCACCTGCCCGGCCAGGAAAACCGTGCCATCCGGTTCGACCTTGCCTTCGAGCCAATCGAAGACGCCGAAGAACGGCAGTGTGACAAGCTCCTTGCGAATCTCTTTTTTCAGGTATTCGAGGTTGGCCGCTTCTCCCTCGGCGCGCGGCCTTGATTCGAGCTTCGATTTCTTCTTCTGCGGCGTTGGCGCGGCGGGCGCCGGGATCGAAGCGAACGCCAAGGCGATGACCGTGAGTGTCACAAACATTACTCTTTTCATAAATTCCCCTCCAAGAATTCGGTGACGTGGTTTGTTCATTACTACATCCATTTCGTCAACAATACGGAATGCCACATCAACTCGGTTTTCAAACTGCAAGAACAAACCATATCAAATCAGTCTGCGCATTGCACACAGATGAGGAGGCAAAAGGCGCAAAAGGTTGCAAAGAAGACAAGAACATTTTTGCCTTCTTTGCAACCTTTTGCGCCTTTTGCTTCTCTCTATTGCGCAAATGGAATCTACGGCGGATTGCACGCATGTACGGGAACGCTGAACGGATCAATACCGCGCTCGCTACCGCTCGCGGTATTGATCCGTACGTCCTCTCTGTATGCCGTACATTGATCTGCAATCCGCCCTAAATCGACATACGCAACATCGGGACGCCGCTACGGTACCGACCCGCACGATTTGATTTAACGCGCGTCTCCCAACATCGAAAACCCCGCCCAGAAATATGGGTGGCGGCGTTCTTCGCGGCTGAGCGACTGCCGAACAGCCTCTTGCCAGGTTCCGGCCTTCGACTCCTTGCGCCACGACGCTTTGATCCGGCGATGGAATTCGAGCGCCAGATCGGAGGATTCATCACAGCGCCAACGGCTCACGACGGTCGCCGGGCACCCTGCGACGAACAATGCCCAGGTCAGGCCCGTCATACTCCGCATCACCCCGGCCTTTGGCCAGGCCAACTCGCTCGCGGGGATCACTGTCAGATCGGATTTCAGATCGAGATCGAAAATCTCCTTCACCTCGAGCGCCCCGTCTTCCTTCGCCTCCGCGTTCGATGAAAGCGCCGCGAAGGAAAAGAGCGGCGCGGTCTCGTTCAATACGCCGCGAACGTTCAAGTGCAGCAGGTCGTACTTGCCGGCTTCGGCCTTCATCCGGGTCTCGCTCGCGCCGGGGCCGATCAGAAAGGCGACCCGCTGTTCGCCGTAAAGTTTGATTAACTCGTTGACTTCATTTTGCGCGTCCGGAGCCTGATCGGTCTTTTCGGCGGGCAGTATTGATTTGATTCTGGTTTCTATTTCCGGACTCAACGCCGGATTCACGAGCGCAAGCAGCGACGGCGGAGACGCCCGGCGGGGCTTCGGACGGGCGCGCAACGCAGAGATCGCGCCTAGAGCGGTAAGCGAAGGCGAGTAAGAGACGGCGTAATTCTCGATTAGATAACGGCCGTCCTCGGTTTGCAGAGCCTGAAAAGGCAGACTCCATGAGACCGCGTCGGGCGCGATAACCAGATGCTTCCGCGCGGCTATCTGCTCCTGCGCCGGTTTGAGCAGCAGGTCGTAAAGCTCGCGAGCCTGCGCCTGAGCGTCATCGCTGCGGCCGGTAATCGCCTCCTGAAACCTAGTCACGCGGGCATTAAGTTCGCCGCGATCAACCCCCAGGATGTAGATTTTCAGCGGAGAGACCGGCTGTCGTGACCGAGCGCGTCCGGCGGTCTTCGTGAACGCGAAGAGGTAGACGCCTTCGTCCGTCTCCACGAAATCGAGCAGGGCCGTCTCCGCGCCGGTCAGCAGAGCCGCCGCGCGCGCCGCGTCAATCCGTTTTCCTTCGCCCCGCAGCGTCTTCAATTGCGGGCGCCGCGCGAAGAGTCTGTCACGGAACGCGGCGTAATCCTTCTGCGCCTTGCTCAGTTTTTCAGTCAGATCATTCAGGCGAGCCTTGTTCGGATTCTGGCGATCCCTTTCGCGCTGAATCTTCGTGTTGAGCGCGGCGACGTCGATCAAGAATTTTCGCTCCTGCTCTCGCTCGCGAGGCGTCATCGTTTTTGTAATCCACAGCCTCCCGCTCCGCAACACGCCCGTCAGCGCGCGAGATTTGGCGCGCTCCGCGTAGTCGAAAGCCTCATTGCCTTTTCCCTCGCTGACGGCCACGTCGACCATCGCCTGATAAGGCGCGAGCTTGCTCTCATAGAATCGCGGCTGCTTGCCGCTTCTCTGCTGCGGGCGCAGCATCTCAATCGTTGTGATGGCCTCGACGAAGGCCTGGCGCGCGAGGTCCAGCTTCCCGGACCGGTAATGCGCCTTGCCCACGCTGTACCGAGCCTGCCAGAAGAGGTCATAATCCCCATACTGTTTGGCGAGCGCCGCCGCCTGAGCGGCTTGTTCGATCGTCTTCACGTAATCCTTCTGCGCGTAACTGACCATGGACTCGTTCAACAACACCGTCGCGACGCCGAGCTCGCTGTCTCCTGAGAAGCCGGGCGCATTTTTCATCGCTTCGAACAATGCCTTGGCCCTTTGATATGCGTCGAGCGCGGCGGTGAAATCGGCCTTCGCCGCGTAAGTCACGCCGAGGTCGACAAACGCGTCGGGCGTCTCCCCGACGGCCAGAGCCTGTTTGAAGGCTTCGAGCGCCTCGTCCAATTGCCCCAGGCTGAAATGCGCGCCGCCGATCTTTTGCCACGCGGCGACGATGTTGGCCTTGTCGGGAAGGGATTCGACTACGCTGAGATTTTCGCGATAGGCTTCGAGCGCGAGCGCGTGATTGCCGTCGAGCGCATCGATCAACCCGATGCCCTGCAGCGCGCCTGCCACGCCTTGCGGCGAGCCGGCCTCCTTCTCGGCGGCGAGACAGCGGCGATAATAGTTCATCGCCTGGGCGTAATCGCCCTGCGAATAGTAGATGTTGGCGATGTTGTGCATCGCGTAGCCGACGCTACTCTTTCCTCCGGCCGATTCGAGCTTGTCCGCGGCTTCGGTGAAGAAACCGATCGCGGCCTCGTCATTGCCCTGCTCGTACTCGGTCTTCGCGATCTTGAGCAGGCGGCCCGCATAGGCCTTAGCCGACTCGATCCATTTCAAACTCCGCCGATAAAATTCCGAAGCCAGTTCGTAATCGCCTTGTTCGTAATGGATATTGCCGATGTTTTCGAGCGTGTCCGACACGTCCCTCTTCTCGTTCAGCTCTTCGTAAATGGCGAGTCCGCGTTGAAGGTATTCAATCGCCTGCCGCGGCTTGCCAAGAGCGGATTGGGCGAGGCCGATGTTGCTCAGGTAGTTCGCCTGCTCCGCCCTCCGGCCAAGCCCTTCCTCAATGGCAAAGCCCTTCTGGTAAGCGTCGAGGGCCTGCTGATGGCGTTTCTGCTCGAAATGAATGATGCCGATGTTCATCCAGGCCTGGGAGGCCCCTTTTTTCTCTCCGAGCCTCTCCGCGACCAGGCGCTGGCCCATCAGAATCGAAAGAGCGCGCGGATAATCGGACTGAGTGAACGCTCGGTCGCTCTGATTGGCTAGCAGCGCCAGCAATTCACGATTAACCAGGTCCGGATCGCCCGCCAGCGTCGCCTCGCGCTCCGCGTCGGTCTTCGCCTCGGCAAGCGCGTTTGCCAAACCGGCGACGGCGGGCGCTTCGCTCCAGAATCTCCATTCGCCGCTCTCCAGGACAAACGAGATGTCGGAGCGAAGCGTACTTTTGACGATCGAAGTAGACGAGTCGCGGAGCCTGGTCGCGTCCCGCTCAACAACCACGCGCGCGGAAGCGCGGCCGCCCTCGACCTTGATTCGTGAAATCGCAGGCTCTGAGAATCTGTAATCCTCGATTGCGAACATCCGCCGCATCAGATCGCGGCGAGAGGCGACGCCCTGCGCATCCTTACCCCAGAGAGACATGACGGCGTCAAGGTCTTTCTTCGCGTAAGCGTCGAAATATTTGACGACCAGCGACCGCAGCGCCACTTCGTCCGGCGACGGAGCGCCGCCGGGCGCAAGTTGTTGGGCGGAGGCGGAGAGGCAAATACAAATGACGGAAACAACGGTCAACACTAATCGCGACCTGTTAGGCATTATGGTAAACCTCATCTAAATTAATCTGTCAGCTCTCAATGTCATGGTATGAACAGACTAATGGCCTTTGAAAAAAATGCGCCCAGGCGCTGCTAGCTTTGTGGCGCGAGTTGTTTACTCGCGCCGTCCTTGGCCGAATCGGCGCGAGTAAACAACTCGCGCCACACTAGGCGCGTTTATTTCTCAAAGACCATTAGTCTGTGCCACGATTGGTTTCCGATTTAGACGCAAAAAGGCGAAGCGGAGTTCCCGCTTCGCCAGAGAAACCAGCTGCAATTAGTTCGATACACACATCCGATTCTACTGATTATTCGGCTTTCGGGCCCCTTCGCCCTTCTTCTTCGCCTCTTCCAGTGTCCTTCGCAACTCTTCGAATTTCCTTCCCAACTCTTCCGCATCCACTTCGACTTTATTCGCCCGGGCATCGATGATCGTGTACTCGGACGGAATCTGGAAGAGTGAGGACTCAGGCTCGGAGCGGACGATGTTGGTGACGCGATAGGTCGATTCGCCGAACCGGGGATCACTGCGTTTGGACAGGATCATCACCTGCAGCTCAGGCGAATACCATGTCTCAGTGACCGTTTCAATCGGTCGCTCGTTACCGATTGCGCCGGCGGGCATGGTGGCTACCGTGCGGGTCCCCTCACATTCGACGCCATCGATCATTTGTTTGGCGAGTCGCTCTGTGTTGGTCGAGACTTTCATGTCGCGTTTTGTTGCTGCAAACGGAGGAAATGGTTCATCATTTAACGTGAAATTGAAGGTCAGAATGCCCTGGACCTTAACCGGCACGGCAGAAAGCTCTGTCGGGTGAAACAGCCATTGGCGCGCCGCTTGAAGCGCGGCGTCGCGGAGCAGCGGATGTCCGCTGATGACGGTCGCTTCGATCACTTCTCCGGTTTCGCTGATGGTTACCTGCACTTGCACAGGGCCGGAAGCTCTGGCGGCCTTCGCAATCGGCGGATACGGCGGCTGAACTTTCTTGATAGCCTTGCCCTGCAACACTCCACCTGAGACAGTGATTTTCTTGGCAGTCTCTGCGCCTGTATCTGCCGGAGGAACAGATGTCGGCGGCTGAGGCAGAGTGAAGATGAAGGACAGAGTGCCCGGCTGCTTCACCGGCTTCCCGTCGAGGAGCGTCGGTCTGAAGACCCACTTACTGGCCGCGTCTTCCGCCGCCGAACGTAGCGCCGGGTGGCCACTGACGGCTTTCGCCGAAATCACACGTCCGTTTTCGCCGATGATCACCTCCACCCGAACTTCGCCTGAAGCGTTTACCTGCTTCGCGGTTGCCGGATAGACCGGCTGCGCTTTTGTTATGACCTCGCCTGGAACGCCAACCGGAACGCCGCGTGGCTGGTGGCTTGGCGCATTCGGATTGAAAGGCGGCGTAAGAAACATATCCGATGTCATCCCGCCTTTACCGAAATAGTGAGAGTTCATGCGGGCGATTCTGGTCTCGGGGTCGAGACTGTAGCTCGCGCTGGCGGCCGGATCATTGATGTTGATCACCTGTCTCTGCTCGCTCGATCCGCCCATCTGGTATGTCCGCTCGCTGCGAGTGCGTCCCTGGCTGTCGCGGTTGATGCGTCCTTCGGAACGCTGAACGATGCGGTTTCCGTCCGGTAGCGTCTGAATCGTTTCAGAGATGACGTCGGCTGAGAACGGCGCGCCCTTGACCAACCGGTTGTCGAAGCTCATCTCCTGCGAGAAGAACTGGAAAGCGCTGTCGCCGCCTTGCTGAGCTGCGTTGGCAAAACCGCTATCGAACACTTCGGGAACGCGAGGCGCGCCACTGGTCGGAGCGGACGCGGTTATCGAGGCCGTCTCCGATACGGCGCCGACTTCCAGCGTAATGTCAGATCGCGTGATGCCGTTCAGCCTGACTTCAATGCCATTCCGCGTGTAGGCCTTAAACCCTGGCATTCTGACGGTAATTTCATACGTTCCTGCCTGAAGGGCGGGAAAGTCGAAATTGCCAATCGAACTCGCTGCGGTTTCATGGGTTTGATTGGTTTCCTTATGCGTGATCCTGACTGCCGCGCCAGGGACAACGGCGTTGGCTATGTCTTTCACGTTGCCGGCTATAGAGCCATTAAGCGTCTGCGCATTGCTTGATTGCGACAGAGTCAGCGCGATCAACAAGACCAATAACGGCGTCCCGATGCGCATAAGTGGGCCAATCAATCGATTGAAGAAGAGTCGAGGATTCATAACGAATCTCCTGTCTGTAGAAGTTGTGAATTTCCCGTTAGGCTGGCTCGTCGGACGCCGCCGGCCTCATTGATTAACTCCGCGAGTCTAAAAATAACGCTTCAGCGCCAGTTAGAACGGCGATTCAACGAACGAAGCGAATTGCGCGAGTCATTCCATCCTCGCCGACGAGCAGATCAGCCTTGACCGGCACGTC
>DATEMG010000645.1:0-16352 GCA_035275805.1 Blastocatellia bacterium | reverse complement strand
GGCCTTGGCGCCGATTTGAGGCGCCGCCGGTTTTGCGACCGGGTTGGCCTTGACGTCGGATTTGAGTTTCGGAAGCGCGAGTGTAAGCGCGCCAAGGATGAGCGCCGCTGCAAGCGCGAACGTGATTCTTTTCATTGTCTTGCTCCTTTATAGGTTGTCAAAAGTTGTTACCGAACGGAGACGCTCGGCCTTTCCTTCAACATCTACTGGCGGGAGGCGCGAAAACATGTCGCAGGTTTTTTTTGTGAAGTTGGCTTTGATTTTACTGGTCGTCGCATTGAAAGGTTCACCAAGCGGCGCGGCGCCAAATCAGTACCGCGAGCGGTAGCGAGCGTGACTTCCGGAGAGGGCTATTTACGGGAGTCACGCTCGCTACCGCTCGCGGTACTGATTCGGCGTATCTATATAAGGCGGGAAGTGGGAATCGCTGCGAGATTCCGGGTTATTTCCTGAGAACCCTGAAAGAGTAGCCATTGATCTCTTCCATTTCGCCCGCAGGGGTCATAGCTGAGAGAGTCAGGATGTAATCTTCCACAGGTAGTTTATCGGCGGGAACGTTGACGGTAATTACACCCGACCTGGGTATGAGCAAACGCTGATTCCAGACCGGAGGCCCTCCGACCTGGCGGACGGTCGCCTGAAATCTACGGGAATCGCCTTTCTCTATCTTCATTTGAAGCCTGACCAGATCGATCTTGCGAGTGATTGTGATCTGCCGCTCAGTTTCGCCCTGGCCTCGCGGCCTCAGCATGGGCGTCAGCAGGAATGAAAGGATTGACGTTGGGGGCAGAGTCGGCCTTTGGGCAAGTGTTTCATGCGCGCTGTCGAGTTCCGATCTCAACATGCCGCTCTGCTCGCGTTCGGTGGCCAGTTTATCCAGGATTTCACGCTCGCGTCGCTGTTGATCGGAGAGTTGCGCTTGAGCCTTTCCAAGCTCCTCGTTCAGTCGCGCCCTATCAACCAACAGCCACGAGAAGCCCGACACTAACAGCAGGAAGGCCGCGGACGGCGCGAGAAACCTCGGCGTCAGCAGGGTGTTCAGCATTTCCATCAACCTGCTCGGCGCGGGGGCGCCGACTCGCGGCGCGACTTCGCCCTCCACGACCAGCCGGTCGACGGCTTCAACCAGTTTTCTGGCGATCGCGACTCGCTCGCGGTGTTTCGGCGATTGCAGGTAATTCCGCTCGAACAGCTCCAGCTCGGCCCGCGACAGTCGGCCTCGCGCGTAACGATCAACCAGATCGTTCTCGGCCGCCCAGACCTCCTCGAACTTCTCCGGGTCGGCGAAGTATTCCTGCTCGAGGACGATCTGTTCGGTTTCTGGCAGATCGCCTAGCAGATAGCGAGTCATTCGCTCATCCTGTTCAATAGTTTGCCGCATTTTTATACTTGCCGGATCAAAACAGGTTGCGAGACGGGATTGAGAGCAATGAATCCATATAGGCCCTCACTTACTAGTGGCGAATTTCGCCATTCCATGTCGGCGCGATTTCACTTTTTATTCATACAGCCGTTAACGCACTCTTCAAGCCGGTTGCGAATTCTCTGGGCGCGGCTGCGCAGCGCGTTGAGCGGAATGCCCAGGCGCTCGGCCATCGCCAGCCGGCGCGAGATCTTCTCGCGCTTCTCGTCGCTGTAATATTGCAAGATCAATTGCCGGCTTTCGCCCGGCAATTCTTTCAGGCATCGTTCGAAACAGTCCTGTTTTTCGTCTACATCCTCCAGCTCGGACTGTTCGGGCGCGACGAGCGCGGCGGGCGGCAGCGTTTCAAAGTCCGCCCTCTTGTTCTCCGGGCCTTTCAGCTTTTCGAGCAGGACGAGTCGGGCCACGCCCTGGCAATATGTGGGGAGGTCGCGGATGGTTTCGCCTTCGTCAAGTTTGCGGATGACGCGGTTGATCGTCTCGTCGGCAAGCTCCTCGGGGAAATGAGCCCCCCGCCAGTCGAAGAATTTCATAAGCGCCAGGCGCAGGTTTTCATACTTCTGGCCGGCGCGATCATAGTCCGGATCGAGGCCGACCAAAAATCGGGCCAGAGCCTCCGCGCTCAGTGTCCATTCCGATTTGGAAACTGATACTCCGTCCATGCTGATTCTCTAAAAGACCGCCTTTATTTCGGATGATCTCCAGCGCGTATGGTAGTAGCGTTGATAGCAGGTCGCAAGAAAGGAGGCGCCGAAACTTATGACGCCAAAAGCCCCGCCTTCCCGGTCGCGGTAGCGACCGGGTGAGCTTAGCCCGGCTTTTCAAAGCCGGGACAATCAGCGCATCCGTCATTTAGTCGCGGTAGCGACGGTTGATTTTGCATGTTGGTGTCAACCGTCGCTGCCGCGACTAAAACCACTATGTGACCGCTCCCCCGGCTTTGAAAAGCCGGGCTAGGATCAACCGTCGCTCCGCGACGAGGAGGTGTTCTCGCGCAGCATATTGCAGAACAGCGCCCCCTGCTCGATCGCGTCGTCCAGGGCCTTGTGCGTGTGCGGCAGGTCGTCGAACCACCTCCTGGGCATGTTTCGTTTGACAGTGTCGCGGTAATCCATCTTCAAGATCGCCATCGCATAGGTCTTGATGTCGAGCGCTGAATGAGAGAATGGGTTTTTGCCGGTGAAACGGTTCAGATACCAGCACACGAACATATAGTCGAAGGCCGCCGGATAGCCGACGAATACGGGTCTGCCGGGCAATTGTTTCACCCAGGCGAGGAAGTTTTTCATCGCCGTTTCGGGCGGCTGCAGGTCTTCGCGGCAGGCTTTCCAGGCTTCGGGCTGGGTCTCCCACCAGGCCATCGTCTTCGGATCGGCCACGGCGCCGGGCAGCGTTTCGAGGTTCGCGCTGAATGTGTCGATCAGAGTTTTGCCGGGCAGGTATGCGGCCGAGCCTAAACTGAGCATCGAGTTTACGCCGGGAATCGGCCCGTCGGTTTCCACATCAGTGCTGACGTAAATCTCACCCATCGTTACTCATCATCTTTCCCCCAGTTGGCCAGTTGCGCGAAGGGATTATTGAACGCTACTTTCGCGGGCTTCTGCGGCTTTTTCTGATCGTCGCGCCGCTTCTGGTCTTTAGCCGGATTCGGCCCGCGACTCTGTTGGCGATTTTGACCGCGCTCCTGTTTGCGCTCCTGGGCGGGCTGCGCCGGCTTTTCGCTCGATTGTTTGCGAGATCCGGCGGCGTCGCTCTTCATCGTCAATGCGATCTGGTTCTTTTCAAGATTCACTTCGATCACCCGCACCGTGACGCGGTCGCCGGGGCTGACCACCTCGCGCGGGTCTTTGACGAAGCGGTCGCTGAGCCGCGATATGTGGACGAGTCCGTCCTGATGCACCCCTATGTCGACGAAGGCGCCGAAGTTGGTCACGTTGGTGACGATGCCCGGACAGGCCATTCCCGGCTTCAGGTCTTTAAGCTCGTGAATGTCTTCGCGGTAGGCGAAGGCCGAGAACTCATCGCGCGGATCGCGGCCCGGTTTAGCGAGCTCGGTGACGATGTCCCCGAACGTGAATTCGCCGACTTCCGATTTGAATTCTTCGGACTGCTTGACCAGATCAACGCCGGAGCCGGTCAGTTCCGCCACGTTCTTGCCCAGCCTGTCGGCCAAGGCTTCGAGCGCCGGGTAGCGTTCGGGATGCACTCCGGTGTTGTCGAGCGGGTGCCCCGCGTTCGGGATGCGCAGAAAGCCGGCGGATTGCTCGAACATCTTTTTGCTGAATCGCGGGACGTCGAGAAGTTGCTGGCGCGACGTGAAGAGTCCGTTGGTCGCGCGATGCTCGACGATCTTCTTGGCCATCGCCGGGCCGATGCCCGAGACGTGTTCGAGAAGGTGGTACGACGCGGTGTTGATATTCACCCCGACCGCGTTGACGCAGGAATCCACCACGAGGTCGAGCGATTTTTTAAGCGCGGGCTGCGAAACGTCATGCTGGTATTGGCCCACGCCGATGCTCTTCGGGTCGATTTTTACGAGCTCGGCCAGCGGGTCTTGTAACCGGCGGGCGATTGAGATCGCGCCGCGCACTGTGACATCGAGGTCGGGGAACTCGTCGCGGGCTGCGGCCGAGGCGCTGTAAACGCTCGCGCCCGATTCGTTCACCATGACGACGGGGACGTTCAGGCCCATGTCTCTCAACGCGTCGCGGATGAAGCTCTCGGTCTCGCGGCCCGCAGTGCCGTTGCCGACGGCGATGGCGCGGATGCTGGCGTTCTGCAGTACGGCCCCGATCATCTTCTTCGCGGTCTCCTGGTCGTTCTTCGATTGCAGGTACATCACGTTGTGGGCCAGGAATTTCCCCGAATCGTCGATGACGGCCAGTTTGCAGCCGGTCCGCACGCCCGGGTCAACGCCGAGCACGGCCTTCGACCCGAACGGCGAGGCGAGCAGCAGCTTCCTGACGTTTTCGGCGAAGACCTTGATCGCCGTCTCGTCGGCCACTTCTTTCAACTCGCGGTGAACTTCGTTTTCGATGCTCGGGATCACGTAGCCTTTCAACGCGAGCTTCGCTGAGCGCTTCAGCAGTTCGGCCCCGGGCGAATCAGGGATCGTGCAGGCTTCGCCCTCGAACCGCGCGAGCAATGTTTCGTCATAGGCCGCGTCTTCTGGCGCGCCGCCGACGGTCAGCGTCAGCTCTTCTTCCATCCAGCCGCGCCGCATCGCCAGATAGCGATGAGAGTTTTCCGGCTTGAGCAGCGACTGGATAGGCTCGTGATGATCGAAATATCGTTCGTACTTGCTATGCTCTTTCGCCTTCTCGGATTTAACGGATTTCCCGACGCCGCGTTCGAAGAGCGTCTTGCGCGTGAATTCGCGCAACTCCTGAGTCTCGGACAGGCGTTCGGTCAGGATGTCCAGCGCGCCCGCGATCGCCGCCTCGGAGTCGTTGATGTTCTTCTCGGGGTTGTAGAACGCCAGCGCGAAGATCTCAACCGTCTGCCCAGGCTCCGGCGTGGCCGTTCCGTGGCCGCAATTCCAGATCCAGTCGGCGAAGGGCTCGAGCCCCGCCTCTTTGGCCATGGTCGCTTTGGTTTTGCGCTTCTGTTTGTAAGGCAGGTAAATGTCTTCCAGCGAATCGAGGTTGAAGGTCGAGAGGATTTTCTCTTTCAACTCGTCGGTCAACTTGCCCTGACGTTCGATCTCTTCGACGATGAAGGTCTGGCGCTTGATGGTCTCGTCCCAACGCTCTTTGGCGTCGATCACATCCTGGATCGCGACCTCGTCGAGCGCGCCGGTCTGTTCCTTGCGGTAGCGGGCGATGAATGGGACTGTGCCGCCTTCCCCTGTTAAGGTGATAACCGCGATTGCCGAAGGGATGGGGATGTTTGCGTGAATTGATTGGAACCAGGTTTCAAAGGTCATATTTGGATTTGCTGTTTCAGGAGATCTTTGCGTGTTTCATTTTTCTTCGCGAATTCATCAAGACGACGTCTCAGTGGCGGATATTTTGCGAACCATTCGCAGGACGGACTCCTCCCGCGTGATCCTGGTAATTTCATCAAACGCGACCCATCGGAGAGATTTTGACTCGGCCGAAACGGTCAATTTGGCGTCTCTGTCCGCCTCGAACAGGAATCGAATATCGTAATGGAAGTGCGACGGGGCTTTGGGGGTTGCGGGAATCTCATGAACATCAACGTCGAAGATGTAAGTGGAGACGGGACGCACGCAGTCCAGGCCGGATTCCTCGCGCGCCTCGCGCCACGCCGCATTAAGCATGTCGGGATCGTCTTCGATGTGTCCGCCGAGCTGCGCCCAGATTCCGAGCTTGGCGTGATGCGTGAGCAAGGCGTGAGAACGATCCCGATCGATTATCCAGGCCGAGCCGGTCAGGTGGCCCGCCTCCAGATTTCTGTCGAAACAGGTTTCATTGTCCCGGACGAAACCCATGATTCTTTCAAGCATCACGCCTTCCCGCGCGTCAAAGGGGTGATGCGCTCGCAATTGTCTTAGAAGCTCAGTTCGATTCATCGCTTATCTTAATCAACGTTGAATGGCAGAGGGTAAACGATAATTCGCCAATGTCAACCGCTCAAGTTTCCTGCAACTCGCTTTTAAGCCCCGCCGTCCTTAGAATGGAGGGCGCGGTCCTGTAAAATCAAGCCCGCGTAGGTTTTATATTCAACGATTTTTGAAGTCATCAATACATAATTTGAGATCGCATATATGCAGAAGCTAGCGGAGATTTGCATCAAACGTCCGGTCTTTGCGGCAATGATCATATTGGCGCTGGTGGTGGTCGGGGCGTCGAGTTATTTCAAACTGGGCGTAGACCGCTTTCCGGCGGTAGATGTGCCGACGGTAACAGTGCGCGCCTCTCTGCCCGGCGCCTCGCCCGAAGAGGCCGAAGCGACGCTCGCCCAAACCCTCGAAGAGGCCGTCAACACCGTTGAAGGGATAGAACAGCTCCGCTCGGTTTCGAGCCAGGGCCGGGCGTTCGTCATGGCGACCTTCGGCCTCGACCGCGATATCGACGACGCGGCGCAGGACGTGCGCGACCGCGTGCAGGGCGTGACGCGGCTCTTCCCGCCGGGGACCGACCCGCCGATAGTGCAGAAATTCGACAACGAGCGGCAGGGGATCATGACGATCGCGCTTTCGTCGAACCGCTCGGTCCGCGAGTTGAGCGAGTTGGCCGACAACGTCGTCAGAAAACAGCTCGAACGGTCGAGCGGCGTGGGCGAGATCTCGATCATCGGCGGAATCACTCGATCGATCAACGTATGGGTGGACGCCGACCGGCTCGCGGCCTACGGAATTCCGATCACCGATGTGCGGGCCGCCGTCGTGCGCCAGAACGCAGACGTCCCCGGAGGCAACGTGGACAACGGGCGGCGCGAATTGTCGCTGCGGACGATGGGACGCGTCGTCGACCCGGGCTTATTCAACGATTTGGTAATCAAGACGATCGGCGGCGCCCCGGTCCGCGTCCGCGACATCGGCTCAGCCGAAGACGGCACGAAAGAGCAGAGGTCGCTTTCACGCCTGACCGATCTCACCGCGGCGGGCGACGACCCGAAAAGGCGCTCCGAAACACCCAGCGTTCCGTCGGTGGCCATCGAGGTGCGCCGCCAGACTGGCGCCAACACCATGGCGGTCATCGAAGACGTCAAAAAGAACATGGCGCGCGTCCAGGCGCAATTGCCCTCCGACGTCAGACTCGAAATCATCAACGACCAATCGCGCTACATTAAAAACGCCCTCCACGAGATTAACACCCACCTGATCCTGGGCAGCATCCTGGCCTGTCTGGTGGTGCTGCTGTTCATGCGCTCTTGGCGCTCGATGATCATCGCCGGGATAGCGATTCCGACCTCGGTCATCGCGACTTTCGGGATGATGAAGGCGTTCGATTTCACGCTCAACAGCGTGACCATGCTGGCGCTGGTCCTGATGGTGGGCGTGGTCATCGACGACGCCATCGTCGTTCTGGAAAACATCTTCCGATTCATCGAAGAGAAGAAGATGCACCCGATGCAGGCCGCCAGGGAGGCCACGAAGGAGATCGGCCTGGCGGTGCTTGCGACGACGCTCTCCCTGGTCGTCATCTTCCTGCCGATCGCGTACATGTCCTCGATCTCGGGCCGGTTCCTCAAACAGTTTGGGATCACGGCGGCGGTGGCGATTTTGGTCTCGCTGCTGGTTTCGTTCACGCTGACGCCGACGATGAGCGCGCGGCTGATTCATGTCGACGACGCTCATCAACATGGCGACGTGGCGGGGTCGCGCCGCGGTTTTTATAGGCACATTGATCGCGCTTATACATGGATGCTCCATTTCGTCATGCGGCATCGCTTCCTGGTATGGGCCTGCGCGCTTCTGGTGATGGCCTCGTCCATCCCGCTTTACGGGCTGGTCAAGCAGGATTTCATTCCCAGCAACATTGACGAGGCGGAATTCAGCGTCAACCTTTCGGCCCCTGAAGGGACCAGCCTGGTCTCGATGAACGAGGCGTTGGAGGCGGTTGAGGCCGAGTTGAAACAGATGCCGGAAATTCGGATGATGCTGGGCCGCGCCGGCGCCTCGTTTATAGGGTCGGTCAACGCCGCCGAAGTTTACGTCCGCATCCCGCCGCACGAGGAGCGCACGATCAACCTGACGAAATTCTGGAAGGGGCTGACGCGCGGTGAGCCGCTGGCGGTCTTCCGCGGGAATTATTCCGCGCGGGACGTTCAGCAGAAGGTGCGCCAGCGCCTGCGCAAATTCACGCACCTGCGCCCGTCGGTCCGCAACCCGCAAACCATCAATCTCGGCGGGGGAGGCTTCACCGACGTCGATTTCGTGGTGCGCGGCCCCGACCTGACGACTCTGGTCAATTACGCCAATCAACTGCGCGACCGCGCGCCCGAACTCGGGCTGCTTGACGCAGACGTGACGCTGAAGATCGATAAGCCGGAATTGCGCGTCAACATCGACCGCGCGCGCGCCGCCGACCTCGGCGTCGATTCGACCGACATAGCCACGGCGCTCGGAATCATGGTCGGCGGGGACGAACGCGTTTCGCGCTTCCACGACGAGCAGATGAACGAGGATTACGACGTGCAGGTGCGCCTGAAGCAGGGCGACCGCAACGACGCCGAGACCATCTCGAGGTTGTTCGTGCCGTCGTCGCGCGGCAGCCTCGTCAACCTGGGAAACCTGGTCAACGTCAAATTGGAAGAAACGTCGTCGAGAATCGACCGGCTCGACCGCCAGCGGCAGGTCAGCCTGCGGGCCAACATAGCGCCCGGGTACGCGCTCGCCGACCGTCTCGTGGCGCTGCGCGAAGAAGCCGCCAGGATGAATATGCCGCCCGGTTATAACACCGCCGTCTCGGGCCGGGCGAGCGAATTGGAGCGCACGGGCGCGGAATTCATCGTCGCGTTCCTGCTCTCGATCGCGTTTATGTATATGATCCTGGCCTCGCAATTCGAGAGCGTCATCCATCCGGTAACAATTCTGCTCAGTCTTCCGCTGGCCGTGCCCTTTGCGCTGATCTCGATGTGGGCCATGAACGACACGCTCAATCTTTATTCAGCCCTGGGCGTCCTGGTGCTGTTCGGAGTGGTCAAAAAGAATGCGATCCTGCAGATCGATCACATGAACGGCTTGCGCGCCCGCGGCTTGTCGCGATACGACGCGATCATACAAGCCAACCGTGATCGCCTGCGCCCGATTTTAATGACGACGCTGGCGCTGGTCGCCGGCATGCTGCCGCTGGCGCTGGGCACGGGGCCCGGCGCCGAGGAGCGCCGGACGATCGCCACCGTGGTCATCGGCGGGCAGTCGCTGTCCCTGCTCCTGACGCTGCTCATGACGCCCGTGGCCTATTCGATCTTTGACGACATCGGCGCGTGGGTTCGGCGGCGGGCGTCCGCGAAACATTCCGAAAAGTCGGCGGAACCGGTAAAGACTTCTGATCGCCCCCCGGCTTCGGACGAGATACCTGAGATCACCGCGGCGCGTTCGGAGGCGGGCGATTAATGGCAGGTTTCAGGTTTCAGGTTTCAGGTTTCAGTTCCTCTTATTAACCTGGCGCCTGACACCTGACACCTGACACCTGACACCTGACACCTGACACCTGGAGGCTCTGAATGTCGAACGACATTTCAAATTTAATCAATCGGCGCGGGTTTCTTTACGGCCTGAGCGTGAGCGTCGCCGCGTCGGCCGTCGCCACGTCTCGCTTTTCGGCTTACGCCGGAACGGATCCGATCATTCTCGGGACGGGAAATCACCGCTACGAATGGATTAGCGGATGGGGGAAGCTGCCCGAAGGGGTGCAATTCGGCAGCACTCACGGCGCGGTTCAGGTCGATTCGCAGAATCGCGTCTATTTCAACACCGACACTGAGAACGCGATCATCGTTTTCGATCAGGACGGCAAGTTCGTCAAATCGTTCGGCAAGGAATGGAAGGCCGATAAGGAAGGCAACGGCACACACGGAATGCTGATCCGTAAGGAGGGCCGCCAGGATTTCATCTACCTGACCAACCTCTTCCGCCATGAATTCGCCAAGCTGACGATTGACGGCGAAGTCGTATGGGTGAAAGGCTATCCCGAAAAATCCGGCGTCTACCAGGACAAAAATCAATTCCGCCCGACCGGCGTCGCCGTCGCGCCGAACGGGGATTTTTACGTCACCGACGGTTACGGCGCGAATTACATTCACCGCTACGACGCCAAAGGCGAGTACGTCAATTCGTGGGGTGGCAAGGTAAGCAAGGAGAATCCGAAAGAGGACGGCAAGTTCAACACGCCGCACGCGATCATCATTGACACGCGGGGCAGGGAACCGCTGGTCCTGGTCACCGACCGCGCCAATCACCGGCTGCAGTGGTTTACGCTCGAAGGCAAGCACGTCAGAACGCTCGACGGGACCGAGAACGATCAACTCCGGCTGCCCGCCACGCTCCACATTCGCGGGACCGACCTGGTGGTCGGCGATCTCGGCGGACGCGTGACTATTCTCGACAAAGAGAACAAGCTGGTTGCGCACCTCGGCGATCAGGTCGACGCCAAGAAGCGCGCGACCAACAAACTCCCGCGCGACCAGTGGCTCGACGGAATTTTCGTCTCCCCGCACGGCGTCTGCTGGGACAAACAGGGCAACCTCTATGTCGAAGAATGGATGGCCATAGGAAGGGTCGTAAAGTTGAAACGCCTGAAGTAGACACAACGAAACAATGAAGGTCAACCACGAAGAAACGAAGAGCACGAAGAAAGGATAGAAAACACCTTCGTGCTCTTCGTTTCTTCGTGGTTGGTTTTCCGAGGGGATAGTAATGCTGAATAAGTTTGCCTCGCCGCGTAAAGCGAGATTCCATCACGTCATTTTGACTATAACGTTGTTTGCCTTGATCGTTCCGTTCAGCGGGACGCTGGCCAGGCGCCAGGCGGCGCAATCCGGCGAGACGAAGTTCGAGACCATTATAGAGATGATCCCGATGCGTGACGGCGTCAAACTCTACACGGTCATTTGCGTTCCGAAAAACTCCAACGAGCGACTGCCGATCTTGTTGCAGCGCACCCCTTACGGCGCCGGACCCGGAGTCGCCGGGACGTTGCCTTTCGTTTTCAAGGAATTGGTCGCGGACGGTTACATCTTCGCGTTTCAGGACATTCGCGGGAAATACCAGTCCGAAGGCGAGTTCAGAATGAATCGCCCGCCGCGTGACAGGAACGACCCGAAGTCCGTAGACGAGGCCTCGGACACTTACGACACGATCGATTGGCTGGTCAAACACGTCAAGAACAACAACGGGCGCGTGGGCGTTTTCGGCGTGTCGTACCCTGGGTGGTTGGCCGCCGTCCCCCTGCTGGAGCCGCATCCTGCGCTGAAAGCCCTGTCGCCGCAGGCGGCGATGACCGATACCTGGCTCGGCGACGACTTCTTTCATCAGGGCGGATTCCGGCTGAGCTACGGCTACGAGTATGTCTACGGCGTCGAGAGTTCCAAGGGCGGCGCCGACCCGACGTTCGACACTTACGACATGTTCGAGTGGTATCTGAAGAAGGGGGCGCTGTCGAACTTTCTGACGCCGACTCTTCCCACGTGGAAGGACTTCATCGAGCACCCGTCGTTCGACAATTTCTGGAAATCGCGCTCGGCGTCTCATTACCTGAAAGAATCCACCGTGCCGACGCTGCACGTCGCGGGCTGGTTTGATCAGGAGGATTTCTACGGCCCGATGAAGACCTATGTCGCGCTGGAGAAGAATGACAAGAGTAAGATGAACTACATCGTCGTCGGTCCCTGGAATCACGGCGGGTGGAGACGCGGAGAAGGCGAGAATCTGGGCAATATCGAATTCAAGAACGCGACCGGCGTTTACTTCCGCGGTAAGATCGAAGCGCCCTGGTTCGCCTACCACCTCAAAGGCAAGGGCTCGCTCAACCAGCCCGAAGCCGTCACATTCCAGACCGGCAGCAACGAGTGGAAGACTTATGATCAGTGGCCGCCCGTGAATATCACAACGGAGCGCAAGCTCTACTTCCGCGCAGACGGCAAACTCTCATTCGACGCGCCGACCGACGAGGGCGAAAAGGCGTTCGACAGTTATGTCTCCGACCCGGCCAATCCGGTTCCTTACCGCAGACGCCCGATCGAGCCGACCTATTTCCCGAAAGGCTCCGGCTGGCGTGTGTGGCTGATGGAAGATCAGCGGTTCGCAAACGACCGCCCCGACGTGTTGAGTTGGGAGACTGAAGTTTTGGAGGAAGATCTCACCGTCTCGGGCGAGATCATAGCGCAACTCTTCGCATCGACTTCAGGCACGGACAGCGATTGGATCGTCAAGTTGATCGACGTCTATCCGCAGGATTGGCCCGATAATCACAAAATGGGTGGCTTTCAATTCATGGTCGCCGGTGAGGTGTTGCGCGGGAGGTATCACAAAGGCTTCGATAAACCCGAGCCGTTGACTCCTGACAAGGTGACTGAATTCAACATCGATCTAATTCACAAAGACCACTGCTTCAAGAAGGGGCACAAGATCATGGTTCAGGTCCAGAGTACCTGGTTCCCCGTGATCGACCGCAACCCGCAGAAATACGTCGAGAATATCTTCAAGGCGAAGGACTCTGATTACGTCGCCACGACCCAGCGCGTCTATAGATCGAAGTCCCAGGCTTCAGGCGTCAAATTGCCGGTGGTAAAAACATCGAGGGCGGAGGATAGAAGATAGAGGATGGAAGATAGAGGATGGAAGATCGCGTCGTCCGCTAGATCCTCTATCCTCGATCTTCTATCAGTTGTCTACTTTATTATCCTGATTGTCGCCGATAATGACATCGCGCGTGCCGGAATCGAAGAGTTTCTTGATCAGGATCCCATATGCTTTGAATTCAACTCCGATCCCTCCAGTGGCCTCGGTGGGAATTGCGAACTGGAATTCCTGAATTGATTTGCCCTTGCTGTAAATCCCTTTGCGGCTCTCGTCGATGAGAGTCGTCCCGTTCTCGTCCTTGGCCGTCATCTCCAGAAGATAGCCGTACGGCGAGCGGCCTTCGAGCGTCATCACTATATGCGCCGATTGACCGGGCGAGTAGCTCTCACGGTCAAACTTAACCTCGCTGACACGAACGGAATCCTCCATTCTGAGGGCTTCAAAATCGAATTCGCCGGCGATGAGCGTTTTGCCTGAGGCGTCGGTGAGCGTGTAATTGATCTTCGACCCGTTGAAATCGTCCGGAAGATCGAATTGAGCGTTCCCCGCCCCCTTAATGTTAATGGCCTGACGCCTGTTAAAACCATTCGCGCTGACGCCGAGGCTGCCGTTGATGATGGGTGACGGCGTGGTGATGTCGAAGGCTAGGGCAATCGATGTGGGATCATCGGGGATTGGCTCCTCGACCTCGCCGACCGGAGTGGAAGCTGGCATCTGGGCCGCGGGGGGCTTGATCTCATCACTTTTCCCTCGGCGCGCGAACTTGGCCGACCTCTTCTTGTTGATAGCGGCGACCTGCGGCCCACTCGGCTGCTCGGGCGTCGTGGCCTCTGTCGTGACGGCCGGCGCCTCCGCGGTCACAGCGATATTGGCATCCCTACTCTGTGGTGGGCTCACCCGCTCGAGGGACAGTTTGATCTCGGCGCCCGGCGATGGGCGGGGTCGCCCTGCGGTCAGCCGCGCCTTTACCGTCAAGCCTGTTGCGGTGGTCTGGGCCATCGACGCGGGAGGAGTAGGCTCGGGAGTAGTAGGGCCCGGAGGAGTGGGCGCCGAAGGAGTGGGCGCCGGAGGAGTCAGAACCTCCGGCGTCGCCTCTGCGGCGCGTTTGATGGGCGCGTTCTTGAGAAGGATGAGCGTTCCAGCCCGCTCATGGATCGAGAGCGTATAATGATCGCCTGCGGCGCCCGGGGAATCGAGAGGGAAGAGTCGCGATTCTTGGGGGGCGAGCGTGAACTCAAACCTGGAGACTTCGGATTGCCGACCGGGGGCGTCGATGCTTATCTGGGCTGCGCCGCGAAACTCTCGATCGCCATCAGTGTTGGTCAGGCTGACCCGTAGCCGTCCCCCAACGCTTTCAACACTGCCGTCCACAACATGTCGCTTGTGATCGGTGGCTGTCTGAGCGCTGACCGTAAGCGCGCTGGCCGCGAGCGCCATCAAAATGTAAAGGAACCGGTTCATCACCCAATCTCCCTTCTAGCCGAATTAGCATGAGGTGTTTTCCTTCATCTTCACCCCGCTACTTAACTACACTTTCGGCTTCGATTCAACCGGGCCACCGGCCTTTAGCCAGGCCTGCCATCCGCCTTTCAAAACGCGGACGCGCTTGAATCCCGCCTCCCGGAAGACCTGGACCGCGCGAACGCTTATCTCGTCGCTCGAGCAGGCGCAGTAGGTGACGATCTCCCTGTCGCGGGGAAGCTCTTTGAAGGGCGTAAAGCCGAGCCGGTAAGGGAGTCTCCTGGCTCTCATGTGGATGGCGCCTTTGATCTTGTCGGCGCTCTGAGCGAAGGAGTCTCCGGCGCGGAGGTCAACGATCGTTACCGCCTCGTTTTTGGCCAATTTGGATTTCAGCTCTTCAACTGTAATCCACTCGGGTTCCTGAGGCTTTGTCTGGTCGGCCTTGGCTTGCGCGGGATCCTGAACGCCGGCGGCTCCTACGCCGGCTGTCGTCGCGCTCATACCGGTCGACAAAAATAACGCGCAAACCACTATAGCCCATGCTCTGAAACTCATCTGATCGTCTCCTGTTCAGGATTGAGGATAGAGGATCGAGGATTGCGATGAAGGCGCCTATCTATCCGCTATCCTCGAACTCCGATTTTCTACCGCATCGCCTTGGCTCCCCCGCCGTGGAATGTTCTCGCGGGCCCCTCCTGCTTGTAACTGCGCGGGTCGTACCAACTATACTTCGCCCCGTTGTAATAGATGAAACCGTAACGCTCATTAATGGCCTGCGCGATCACATCACCCCAGATGCGCGGCAGCTTATCTTTATTGCCGGCCCAGACGATTTGCGTAAACGCCTGGGCTTCCATCTTGAAGCCGGCGGCGTCCTTCAGCACGTAGGTTTGAGTGGCCTGCGAGTCCCGCCACCCTTTTGATTGAAACCCATGAATGACCGCCAGCAGATAATCTCCTTCGTCAATGACAACTCGCTTCCGCTTTACCATTTCGGCATGCAATGCGGAATAAGCTCCCTTCGGGACGGGCTTGGCGGTCGGGACTGGTTCCACGAGAATCCAGGGCGCTAGTTCGTCGTTGATCTCAACGAGTTTGCTCCGCTCCGGCCTCACCGCCACGGCCAGGTCTTGCGATAAGTCACCGTTGAAGTCGCCGACGGCGAAATAAGGGGTTCGGCCAGTCTCGATGGTTACGACGCCTTTGAACACCCTTTGGATGGCTTGCGCGACTTCCTCGGGTTTGGCAGGCGGAAGGTCGGGCGCGCTCTTAACCGCTGGGGCATTCGCAGTTGATACGGTCCCGGGCGGGATCAGTTTCTCCTCTACTCGAGGCGGCGGCGTCTTGGAGCAACTGGACGAAAGGAGGCATGCCATTACAATCAAGAACAGACAGCCCCATCCGTACGGTATGCTCAAGATGTTTAAGCGTGTAGGTGAATGTTTCGAGGTACGGTCAATTTTCATATGCCATATTTCATATGCCATATGCCATATGAAATATGGCATATGGCATATGGATACGCCTTTAGAGCGAGTTTAGGAACGCTATGACATCCGCCCTCTGGGCTGCCGTCAGACCGTTGAAGTTGTTTCTTGCGATCGTGCCGCCAACACCCGCGTGGCGTTGGATCGCATCGTTTAAGGTGAGCGATAGTCCGTCGTGCATCAACTCTGGCCGCATGCGGAGGCCCCAGAGCGGGGCAGTGCGCACCATGTTCCTGGTGCCCGCGCCGCCGTTCTGGACGATCCCATCGCCAGTTCCGATGTCGTGCAGCAGGAAGTCGCCGAACGGGCGGATGTTCTTGTTGCCGAGAGCCGCCGGAACGATGAACGCGCCCTGGTTGATCGCCGTGCCCGGAGGAACGGTGTTAAACGAGGCCGTGTGACAGACCGCGCACCCTATAGCCGTAAACAGATTCTGGCCATTATTGACGGCGGCGGTGATCGGGCCACGGCCCGGCGCCCTGAGCTGCCTAATGAATTGGGCGAAAGCTTCCACGTCCTCGCCCTCGTCTTCCGGGTCTTCGACCGGATCGAAGGCGGCGACCGATCGGCCCAGGGAGTTGTTCTCCGAAACTCCATTGCTGCCGTCGAAGGGGTTGGTGATCCCCATCTCGTTGAGGTAGGCGTCGCCGGAGAAGGAGACCAGACTGGAGTGCTGGTTCTTAATCCCGAAGCGACCGGCGCGAACGGCTCCGCCGGCCTCGACCACCGGAACCTGGATCAGCGTCCCCTGGAAGCCAGCCGGCTGATT
>DATEMG010000644.1:0-6100 GCA_035275805.1 Blastocatellia bacterium | reverse complement strand
GTCGGTCTGATTCTTGCCGCTCGTGTCTTTCGCCCCCATGTCGAAGCCGTCGTCAGTGATGGCTGATGTAATGTCGTTGTGCGTGTCTATGACGATCGCCTCGCGGTGCACTTTCATCGCGCGCTCGCGCAATTTCGCGTCCTCGGTCGCGGATGATGGGGATTGCGAGAAGGCTACGGGCCACGAAACGAGCCCGCAGGCGGACAAGATGGCGAGCGCAAGAATCCTTTTGGGCATATCCGATCCTTTTTCAAATTTTTGGCGCCGTGACCGCCAGTGAGCCGCTGCGTATGAGCTCCCGACGGTCGCGGCGTTGATTAATTACTGTCGATTGATTTGGGACTCCTTGATGCGGCGAGGTATTTTGTTCCTGCGTTCTGATTTATGCAAGGCGGTGTGTTAAGATGCGCGCTCATATAGATCATCGTCGTAAATCTCATTTTTTGTAATGCGCGTTTGCATACTCGCCAGCGGCAGTTCGGGCAATGCGACTCTGATAGTCGCGGGCGGAGCGCGTGTATTGGTCGATTGCGGCCTGAGCGCGAGAGAGACGATAAAGCGCATCCAGGCGGTCGGCGAAGACCCCGCGCGGCTCGACGCCATCGTCGTCACGCACGAGCACAGCGATCACATGCGGGGTCTCGCGGCGCTCTCGAAAGCGCTGAACACGCGGGTCTACATTTCGGACGCCGCTCTCGAAGCCTGCAAGCTGGGCGAAAAGGAAAAATTCATTCGACGGGGCGAGGCCATTTCGTCTTCGCAAGATTTCGAGATCGGGGCGTTCCGCTTCAGCCCGTTCGCGATTCCGCACGACGCCGCCGACCCGATGGCCTTCACCATCAGGGCAAATGGCGTCAAAATGGGCATCGCGGTCGACCTGGGGCACATTAACGCGCTGGCTGCCGAGGAACTGCGCGGTTCGGACGTTCTGGTTATCGAAGCGAATCACGAGGTCGAAATGCTGCGCGCCTGCTCGTTCTATCCCTGGACTTTGAAGCAGCGGATCATGGGACGCCACGGGCACACTTCGAACGACGAGATGGCGCGCTTCATGCGGGATGATTTCGACGACAAGGCCGAGCACATCGTGCTCGCGCACCTGTCGCGCAATACGAACCACCCGGCGATCGCCAGGCTCGCGGCGATTCAAGCCCTCGAAGCCCGCTCGCCGCTCTTTTCGGCCAACGCCGAGAAACGCGTCAGGGTCGCCAGCTACGACGGCCCCAGCGATTGGATTGAACTGTGAGGATCGAAATCATGCGGAGAGAGAGACTGTGCGACTGTGCGACTGTGCGACTGTGCGACTGTGCGAAAAATCCGCCCCGTCGCCCCGTCGCCCCGTCGCCCCGTCTCTCCCTCCTCCTCTGTCTCTGCGTCTCTCTGTCCATGACGGCTTTCGCCCAATCGGGTCGCAAGCCTCAGGGACAACAGCCGCAGCCAGGCGAAAAACCCCTGGTCAGAATCGAGACGCGCGAGGTCGCCGTGCCGATCATCGCCTATGGTCCCGAAGGGAATTACGTCAACGACCTGAAGCCGAAGGACGTGCTGGTGCTCGAAGAGGGAGAGGCGCGGCAGGTGACGAGCCTGAGGCGCGACCCGGCCAACATCGTCCTGATTCTGGACTCGGCCAACGAAATCGGCACGTTTAAAAACGGCGCGACCGAACGTTACGAGAAACCCGACACCCCGATCTGGGAAAAAGGGGCGAATTACAAAGTCGTCCGAGGCCCAACGCAGTGGGAGTTCGCAAATCAGTTCGTCTCCGGCCTTTCGCCGAACGACAAGATCGCGATCATACAATACGCCGAGAAGGCGCAGTTGATTCAGGACTGGACGAGCGACCGCGATCAGGCGACGCGCTCGATCAGCTCGAAATACCGCGTCGGCATGAAGTCCAGTTATTACGATGCGCTGAAGCTGGCCGCCGACAAGTTGCAATCGCGTCCGGAGGGGCGGCGCGTCGTGGTTCTGATCAGCGACGGCCTTGATTCGAACAGCAAGATCACCAGGTCGAAAGCGATTCAGGCGCTGGAGAAGGCGCGGGCCACGGTCTTCGTCATCGGCTGGGCCGAGGCGCTTCGCCGTGAGATCGAGTTGAACATAATGTATATGAACTCCAACGAAGTCGCAGGCACGCGCCTCTACAAGCGAACGGCGGAATTGCGCCGGCATCTTTCACAATTGCAATTCGCGACCGCTGAACTGAGTCAATTGGCCGAAAACAGCGGCGGAGAGATGATGTTGCCGCCGACCCACGATGATCTGATCAAAGCCAACAAGAACGTCAACTCCGAAATCGGCGCGCAATACACTCTCTCATTCCTTACCGATAACGCGCCGAGCCTGGAAGACAAGCGGTCGATCGAAGTGCTGCCCGCGCGCCCCGGGCTGACCGTGCGCTCGCGACGCAGCTACCTGATCGGCGCCGAAGACGAAAAAGTGAAAAGTGAGAGGTAATGACTACTGAGGATCGGGAAAGACTGACCAAGGCGTACAAGCGCGCCGGCTTTGGGCTGGCTATCGGCGCGCTGCTCTGGACGGCTGGGCTGCTGTTCAAGTGGCGTCCCGAAGAGGGGAAGGCGGCCTGGCTCATCCCCATTTTCGTGGCGGCCATGAGCGTGCTCTGCTTCTCGCGCTATAATCAGTACCGCAACCGCTAAATCAAAAGTTGTAATGATCAAACGTTACACATTGCCCGAAATGGGCGCCATCTGGACTGAAGAGAATAAATTCCGCAAGTGGCTAGACGTCGAAATCGCCGCCTGTCAGGCCAACGCCGAAGCCGGAAATATCCCGTCTGAAGTCGTCGACGTCATCAGGGGGAAGGCTGCCTTTTCGGTCGAGCGCATCCACGAGCTTGAAAAGACGCTCGATCACGACGTAATCGCCTTCACCACCAACCTGTCCGAAAACATCGGCCCCGAAGCGCGCTGGGTGCATTACGGTCTGACCTCGTCCGACGTTGTAGACACAGCCAATGCTCTGCTGCTCGTCGAGGCGGGTGACCTGATCATCGCCAGGCTCCAGACCCTGAGCGACACCCTTAAACGCCGCGCCTGCGAATTCAAAGACACGCCGATGATCGGGCGCACTCACGGGGTCCACGCCGAACCGACGACGCTGGGTCTGACCTTCGCGCTCTGGTTCGAAGAGAATCGGCGCAACGTCGACCGAATGACGCGGGCGCGGGCCGGAGTGAGTTACGGCAAGCTTTCAGGCGCGGTCGGGGCCTTCGGGAACCTCGACCCGGAGATCGAGGAGCGGGTCTGTTTCCTGCTGGGGTTGCGCCCGGCGAGCGTTTCGACGCAAGTCATCCAACGCGACCGCTACGCCGAGTTCGTCTGCGCGCTGGCGATTGTCGCCTCGTCGCTCGAAAAGATGGCCCTGCAAGTCCGCCACTGGCAGCGCACCGAAGTCCGCGAGGCCCACGAATATTTCAAGCCCGGCCAGAAAGGCTCTTCCGCGATGCCCCACAAACGCAACCCGATCCTCTCCGAGCGGATCTGCGGGATGGCGCGCGTAGTTCGCGGTTACGCCGTCACGGCGCTCGAAAACAACGCGCTATGGCACGAACGCGACATCTCGCATTCATCCGCCGAGCGGGTCATCCTGCCCGACGCCTGCATCGCTGTAGATTACATGCTTGCCAAGACCGACTCACTTCTCTCGACTCTGGTGGTCAAACCGGAGCGGATGCTGGAGAATTTGAACGCGACGCGCGGGCTGGTCTTTTCGGGACAACTGCTGCTGGAACTGGCGGCGGCGGGCGTTCAGCGAGAGGAGGCTTACTACTGGGTGCAGCGCAGCGCGCTGAAATCGTGGGACGAGGGCCTTGATTTTCGCGAGCTGGTCAAACAAGACCCGGACATCACATCGAAGCTGTCGCCTGAGCAGATAGAAATGGTCTTCGACGTGCGAGCGCGGCTGAAGAACGTCGATCGAGTCTTTGACCGCGTCTTCGGCGGCATGGATAAATACAGAGGAGCGCTGCCGGCGCGGAAATCGGAATAGCTTAGGTTGTTGAGATAAACATTTTCGACCTCGGAGAGAAGAGGAAAGATGCTGGCTAAAGTTTACGTGACGTTGAAAAACGGAGTGCTCGATCCACAGGGCAAAGCGATCCATCACGCCGCCGAGACCATCGGCTATCGTGGCATCGCCGACGTGCGGCAGGGGAAATATTTCGAGATCAAACTGGACGAATCGGTTGACGAGGCTAGCGCCCGCGCGGAGATCGAAAAGTTCGCGCACGACGTTTTGTCGAATCCGGTGATCGAGGATTATCGAGTGGAGATAGAAAATACAGAAGGGAGCGCCTAATCCACCGCTTTGCTACCACGCTTGGCCAGAATTTTAAGGAAGGCCAGCCTGAGGTTGCATTGATTGCAGTATTTGTCTAAACCGACCTTGGGTTCCGTCAAGTCGCTCACCCAGCTCAAGTAGTTGATCGGTAGGCGGCTGGTCGGTAATTCTAATTGCCATCCATAACCGCCTTTCGCCATAAACTCTTCCACTTCGCAGCCAGAGCACAGAACGATGTTGAGACCATTGGGGAGCTGATATTCGCGGATTGGCTTTGCCGGATTGAATCTTTCTGCGTGATCAGGCCATCCACCACAAATGAAGCAAGGCGTTACAGCGCGAACTTCCAGGAGAGAGTAGCAGATTGGACATTGCGCCCTTTGCATGCTTTTCAGGCCTACATCTTCCGCGGCGGGTGCCAGCCTTTATACCGCAACTGAACAGTCGCGTCGGCGGATGAGATGAGCAGCAGCCGTTTGTTGATCGGGTTGATGCCTTCGGGGTAGTAGGTGAGTTGATAGCGGTTGTTGCGCAGTTCGTCGCAAATGCCTTTGACCGACTCTTTAACCTCGTCGTCCATCGAATAGATTTTGCCGCCGGTGCCTTCGGTCAGTTGTTTCAGGGCTTCGGCGGGTTTGGGCGCGTCTTTCCTGAGCGCTCCGCGCGTGCGATCGCGCACCTGGACGGCGTATACCGTGACATTTTCGTCCTGAAGCTTCGACAGCAGTTCGTCGAATTTGATCTTACTGTCACGGTCGAGTCCATCGCCCACGATGACGATCACGCGCTTTGTAAACCCGACTTCGGGCCTCAGCACGTCTTCCATCACGACGTTGAGCGCGTCGAACAGCCGGGGCGAGTCGGTTTTCCTGAGGAGCGACAGGGTGTTCTGCAACTGCTTCGGGTCATCGGTGAACTCGGTGATGACTTCGGGTTTGGTGTCGTAACCGATGACCATCACCTTGTCGCCTTCGTAAATTTCGGGCGCGAAGGCGGCGGGCACCCCTGCCAGCTTCTTCGTGTCCGATTGCAAGGTGAGCGAATTGTCCATCAGCACGACGATGCGGGCAGGCGTCGGATCGGGCGCGAACGCTTGAATTTCCTGCCGCACGCCGCCGTCGTAAAACTCGAGCGCCTGCTTCGGTATGATCTTTTCTTCTTCCTCTTTTTTGAAGGCGTCGCCGCTGAGAAGCGACCTGGGTTTGTTCGGGTCATCGACGCGATGCGCGAAGACGCTGACGACGGTGACGCGTCTCCCAGACACCGGCGTGCGGCCCGATTGCGCCGCGCCCGTGGCGTGGAAATAGAAAAGCCACAGAGCCACAGAGGCGCAGAGCAGCAATGAAGCTGCTGTTATTTTCTTCATTGTTCCGCTGTGTCTCCGTGTCTCTGTTGCTTCTATCATAGCTTTAATCATCCATTGCCGGGACTTCAGTTGTCGCACATGCCGGTGGCGCATCCGCCGCCGGTCGCCGCGCAGGTCCCCGCCGCGGCCTCTTTCTTATCGCTCTTATCGCTCTTATCGCTCTTATCGCTCTTATCGGATTTCTCCGGTTTTTCAGCCTTGCCACGGCTGGTGTAGTCGCTCACGTACCAGCCAGAGCCTTTCAGTTGAAAACTGGTCTGCGAAAAGATTTTTTCCAGTTTGCCTTTGCATTCAGGGCAACGAGTCAGAGGCTTGTCGCTCATCTTCTGCATCACTTCCAGATGACGCCCGCATTTCTGACAGGTGTATTCGTAAATTGGCATACCTTTTTTCCCTACCTCCTGGTTCACTGAATCAGTACCGCGAGCGGTA
>DATEMG010000643.1:0-2609 GCA_035275805.1 Blastocatellia bacterium | reverse complement strand
TCCCCGCCCAATCGCCTTGATCACAAACGCGGGCGAGGAATACCCGCCCCTACGCGCGCGGGGCCGTTATCTGAAAGGACGAGACCGAAAGCCAATGACGCCTCTTTATTCGACTCGACGCCGCGATACTTCACGATCCGTCTTACTCTTTCCCGTCATCGCATCGCTTGTTCTATTCGGCTCGTCCTGCGCGCGCGACACGTCGGGGAAATCCCAGAACGGAAAGCCGGGCGCGTCGGCCCCGAAGCCGAAGGCCAAGGCCGTGGGGGTCGAACAACGACAACAGCGTCGCGCGGTCGAAGTCGTCGGCACGCTCTTCGCGTACGACGAAGTCACCGTCAGCTCGGAAGCCGAGGGGCGCGTCGAAGAGGTGATGGTCGATGTCGGCGACCACGTGGGCAAAGGACAGACGCTGGCGCGCGTCTCGCCGGTCGAATTCCAGCTTACTGTTGATCAGCAGCAGGCGGCGCTCAGGCAGGCGCGGGCGCGGTTGGGGTTGACCGAAACCGACGGCGAGCTGAAAGACGCGCGCCAGGCCGCCGAAGTCAAAAAGGCCGCCGCCGACCTGACCGACACCGAGCAAAAATACAAGCGCGCGCAGAGTCTCCTGGAAACCGGCGTCATCCCCCGGCAGCAATATGACGAGGCCGAGGCGCGGTACAAAGCCGCCAAAGCGACTTACGACATGGCAATGCAGCAAGTCGAAAACCTGCGCGCCTCGATGCAACAGACCCAGGCGTCGCTCAACCTGGCTAACAAGCGGCTGCGAGATACGCAGATTCGCGCGCCGTTCGCCGGCCACATCAAAGCTCGCGAGGTTACGACGGGGCAGTACCTGAAAGTCCAGACGCCGGTCATGACCATCGTTAACATCGACCCGCTACGCGCGCGTCTGAGCGTGCCCGAGAAGATGTCGCCCTGGGTGCGCGTGGGGCGCGAAGTCAAACTCAGCCTCGAAGCCTTTCCGGGCCGGGAATTCGCGGGCCTCATCTCGCGCATCAATCCTTCGGTGGACGAAAAGAATCGCACGTTCGAGATTGAAGCATTAGTGTCCAACCGCGGCGCGGAACTCAAACCCGGCTCATTCGTCAAAGCCACGATCCAATCCGACAAGGTCGATCAAATTTTGGTAATCCCGCACAACGCCGCCGTCTACCTTTTCGGCGCGTACAAGGTCTTCGTCTTTCAGGGGCAGACTATCAAAGAGCGCGAGGTGAAACTGGGCGACCGTCTGGGCGATCTCGTCGAAGTCATCGAAGGTTTGAGGGCCGGCGAAAAGATCGCGGTAGTCGCGAGCGGCCCGCAGCTCAAGGACGGAATGGAAGTCGAGATCGTGTCGGGGACTCCATAAAAATCAACCGCGAAGAAACGAAGAGCGCGAAGAAAGTTCAAAAAACTTCGCGCTCTTCGTTTCTTCGCGGCTGATTTTCCGAGGACATACCGCAATGTCAGAGCTTTGTTTCAAAGACGCCGTTGGCCTGGCGCGAATGATCCGCGACAAGGAGGTCTCGGCGTCGGAGGTAATGACCGCGTTCCTCTCACAGATCGAACAGGTCAACCCGAAAGTCAACGCCGTCTGCTCTTTCATTGGAGAAGAGGCCTCGCTAAACGCCGCGAAGAAAGCCGATGAGAAATTGGCGAAAGGAGAGCCCGTCGGCCCGCTGCACGGCCTGCCACACGCGGTGAAAGACCTCGCCCTTGCCGATGGCATTCGCACGACGTTTGGCTCCCGCATCTACAAAGACTTCATCGCCAGCGAGGACGCGCTTTTTGTAGAGCGTCTCAAACAGGGGGGCGCAATAATCGTCGGCAAGACCAATACGCCCGAATTCGGCGCTGGCTCGCAGACCTTCAACGAAGTGTTCGGCGCTACGCGCAATCCCTACGATCTGAGCAAGACCTGTGGCGGCAGCAGCGGCGGGGCGGCCGTTGCGCTCGCCTGTGGAATGCTGCCTCTCGCAGACGGCAGCGATCTCGGAGGGTCGCTCAGAAATCCTGCCAGCTTTTGCAACGTCGTTGGTTTTCGCCCATCGCCTGGCCGAGTCCCTTCACATCCAGTGATGCTGGCGTGGAACACGCTCGCCGTGGAAGGCCCGATGGCCCGCACGGTTCAGGACGTCGCGCTGCTGCTTTCGGTGTTGGCTGGGCCAGATGAAAGATCTCCGATCTCGATCAATGAGCCCGGCTCGACTTTCTCGCGACCTCTTCAACGCGATTTCAAAGGCGCGCGCATCGCATGGAGTCGCAATCTGGGCAGGTATCCTGTGCAGCCTGTCGTCAACGAAGTGTGCGATCGCGCCCGATCGGTCTTTGCGGCGCTCGGGTGTCAGGTTGATGACGGCCAGCCGGATTTCAATGACGCCGACGAGATTTTTCAGACTCTGCGAGCCTGGGCGTTCGCTCAAACCAGGGGCGACGACTTCATTAAACATCGCTCGTTGATGAAAGACACCGTCATTTGGAACATCGAACAGGGATTGAAGCTGAGCGGCGCAGACGTCGCGCGCGCTGAGGCAAAGCGCACGCAGCTTTACCATCGCGTGCGAGAATTCATGGAGCGATATGAATTCCTGATCCTGCCCGTGTCTCAGGTCGCGCCATTCCCGGTC
>DATEMG010000642.1:0-3964 GCA_035275805.1 Blastocatellia bacterium | reverse complement strand
GGAGCCTGAGGCCCGCTCGCTACCGCTCGCGGTACTGATCCGTACTGTCATCTCAGTATGGGTACATTGATTTGCAATCCGATCTCGATAAACAGAATTGCAGGCGCGCTTATGAGATTTCTGGAAGGCGTAAAGATAGCGCTCGCGTCGCTGCGGGCGCATAAATTGAGGACGTTCCTGACGCTGCTCGGCGTGATCTTCGGCGTCATGACGGTGGTCGCCGTGGCCGCCGTGATCGAAGGATTTTTCCGCTACATCGACCGCACGGTGACCGCGGACCTCGGGGCGAATACGGTGATCCTGGACAAATATGGGTTGATCACCAGCTTCGAAGAGTTTATGAACGCCAACCGCCGCAATAAGGACATCACTCTGTCCGACGCCGAGTATCTGAGCGAGCGGATGACGCTGGCTCAGACCATCGGGGTGCAGGGAGGGAACGCCGCAGAGATAAGATCGCCGCGCGAAAAATTGATCAACATCAGTGTCAGAGGCGTTACTCCGAACATGGTCAACATCGAATCCACTCATCCGGAGTTCGGCCGGTACATCATCGAGACCGACAACGAACATCGCCGCAGCGTGGCGTTGATCGGTTCGGAGGTCGCGGACAAACTCTTCGGCGCGCGGGAAGTCGTCGGGCGAGAGATCAAGGTCAACGGCCTCCCGTTCGAGGTCGTCGGCGTCGCGAAAGAGCAGGGGTCGTTCTTCGGCAATTCGCGCGACGTTTTTGTCATCATTCCGCTCTCGACACATCAGAAAGTCTTCGGCGCGCGCCAGAGTCTGGTAATCTCCGTCAGAGCGCGCGACGGCGTCAAACTCGAAGAAGTGCAGGATCAAATGCGGATGCTGATGCGCGCGCGGCACAGGCTCGCTTACAGCGACAAAGACACTTTCGGCTTCATAACATCGGAAGCGATCAATAATTTCGTCCAGACGATCTTCGGAATGATCGCGGCCGTCGCGCTGGGGGTGGTCTCGATCTCGCTGGTGGTCGGCGGCATAGTGATCATGAACATCATGCTCGTGACCGTGACCGAGCGGACGCGCGAGATAGGCATTCGCAAGAGCCTCGGCGCGCGTCGCAAAGACATTCTGGCGCAGTTCCTGGTCGAATCGACGACGCTCTCGCTGATCGGAGGATTGATCGGGCTGAGCGTCGCGTACGGCATCTCTATACTCCTGGTCAAATTCACGCCGATCCCGGCCGAGATGCCGCTGTGGGCCGCCGTCCTGGCGATCGGCGTGTCGAGCGGCGTCGGGCTGATCTTCGGTATCTATCCGGCTTGGAAGGCGTCTAAGCTCGATCCGATTGTGGCGTTGAGATCAGAGTGAACTCGAGGGACCCGAAGATATGATGTTCAGGAAAAGAATTTCAGCCACGAATGTTCACGAATAGTAGCGAAGGAGAACAATCGAATCGTTACGAGCAAGAATATAGATTCGTGTTTATTCGTGTTCATTCGTGGCTGAAATTCTTTTCCCTGAAACCTTTATGGTCAATACGTTTATGCTCAAGCAACAGGCAAAAGAACTCTTCACTCAGGCGATGATCACGTTGTGGTCGCACAAATTCCGCTCGTTCCTGACGGTGCTCGGTGTGGTAATCGGGACCGCGACCGTGATCGGCGTGGCTTCGCTGGCGAAAGGCCTCGAAGCCGGAGTGAAGGAACAGGTCGAGCAGTTCGGAAGCAACGTGGCTTTCGTCAGCCGTTTCGGCGGTGGCCCGCGCAACAGCGATTTTACCGAGGAGGAGCGCAAGCGAAAGCCGATCACGCTCGAAGACGCCGTGGCTTTGAGCCAACTGCCTTCGGCGCTGGCGGCGTCTCCGATCCTGGTCCCGCCCGGGTTGCCGCCGCCGGTCAAGTTCCGCAACAACGAAGTCCGCACGCCCCAGGTTCGCGGCGTATGGGCCAGCTACGCCGATACGCGCGAAGTCAGCATCGCGCGCGGACGCTTCTTCACCGACACAGAAGACCATCACAGCGTCGAAGTCGCCGTCATCGGCCACGATATTGCGGAGAAACTCTTCACCGGATACGAGCCGCTTGATAAAGACATTCATGTCGGCAACAAGGTCTTCCGCGTCATCGGCGTGCTCGAAAAAGCCAAAAGCCCGTTCGGCAGCGGTAACAACCCCGCCGACAGCATGATCTTCATACCGTACAGCGTGATGCATTCGATTTACCCTAATCAGGAGGATCATTTTATAGCGCTGGGCGCGAGGCAGGGACAGCTTGATAAACTGGTCGATGAGGCGACCGATTTGATGCGTCGCCGCCGCCAGGTTCCATTTGACAAACCAAACAGCTTCGAAATCAGGACGCCGAGCGGGATACTCGAAAGTTTCAACCAGGTGCTGGCGATGGTGGCGATGATCGTCATTCCGATCGTCAGCGTGGCGCTGCTCGTCGGAGGCATCGGCGTGATGAACATCATGCTGGTTTCGGTGACCGAGCGGACGAAGGAGATTGGCGTGCGCCGCGCGATCGGGGCGCGCCGCGCCGACATCATCCTGCAGTTCCTGCTTGAAGCCAGCATGTTGACCGGCGCGGGCGGAATCATCGGAGTCGTCGTCGGTTTTCTAATAAGCCTTCTGCTCAACGCGCTTTTAATGCCCTCACAAGTGCCGCTGCTGTTTGTCTTCATAGGGTTTAGCGCCTCGGTCGCGATCGGGTTGATCGCCGGACTCTATCCCGCGTTCAAGGCGTCGAGGCTGGATCCCATTGAAGCCTTGAGGTATGAATAGCGGCGCAGCGTCGCGTCAAAGAAATTCTTCCTGTATATATTTTCAGATCTGAGGCGACGGATCGGTGAAAATACACGGAGTTCGGCCCGCAAGTTGAACCTGTTGAAGGGAGCCACAGTCTGAGGGCTGAACCCCAGGCCCTTCTGCCTCGAAATTATTAATATGAAAGAGAAATTTTTAAGTAATATTCAGTAGGCTTCAGCAAGTTCGTTTGATAGAATCGCCGCGTCTTGTTCTTAATTAAGGTATCTCCCCCAATGCTCGCTCCCAATGTCTGCCCCTAATGCCAGCTCCCAAAGTCCGCTCCCAAAGTCGGCCCCTAGTGTCTGCCCCTAGTGTCTGGTTGAGCGGTGATCCTGATAAAGATGAAATTATGATGGATGGTCGCTGGCGCCATACGGCGTTCTATATGCGTGGGGCGGGGTTCTCACTTTAATCACGGTCTCGCCTCTAACCGGCACCCCAAATACCGGAAAAACCATTACAAAATTTGCCAGCCAAAATGAATTTGGCCGGCCACTAGAAGTCCATTTCATTGGAGGAGAAACGTATGCCCGGAATCCGGACAAATAAGATCTACAAACGATGGTTGTCCATTGCGCTTATTTTATTTTGTTGCGCCAGCCCGCTCGCGCCGATGCTAGCAGTTCCAGGCCAGCAGGCCATTGCGCAGGGGCAGAGCCTTTCTAGTTTGAACGCATGTTCATCCGGCCAAACCTTAGAGGGGACCATGATCGCCCTCACTGACAGGAACTCGCTATTGAGTTTCAACCCGGGCCAGCCCGGGTTGATCAACAGCACTCGCTTCATCACAGGGCTGGCGCAGGGTGAAAGCATCGTCGGCATTGATTTCCGTCCGGCAAACGGACAGCTTTTCGCGTTGAGCACCGCCAGCCGTATTTATACGATCAATCCGTTCACCGGCGCTGCGACGCGGGTGGGGACGGCGCCGTCGGCTACGGCCGTAAACGGCCAGTCGTTCGGCTTCGATTTCAACCCTACGTCTGACAGGATCCGCACGGCCAGCGACGGGGATCAGACCCTGCGGCTGAATCCGAACAACGGCGCGCTCGCGGCCGTGGACGGGACGCTCGCTTTCGCAGCGGGCGACCCGAACGCCGGGAGGGACCCGAACATAGTCGGCTCAGCTTATACTGGCAATTTCGCGGGATCGACGCTGACCACGCTCTACAGCATTGATTCGAATCTCAATGC